>CAIZCB010000453.1 GCA_903931355.1 uncultured Pseudomonadota bacterium | reverse complement strand
TTTCGCCATCAGCTGTTGCTCGATGATTAAAGGCTTTGGCTAAGTATTTACGCAGACTTTCCAACAGCAACATCAGCAAACAACACGGCGCAATTAACCACCAAATTTCCAGCGCAATCGGCGCAGTGCCAAATAATTGATTCCCCCACGGGGTATAAACAATCAACATAATCAAAACCAGTTCCAAAACCACGCCCGATATAACTAAAGGATTCGAGAAAGTCGCGAGACGCAGTAAAGGGCTGTTGGGATTTTTACAAATAAACACATTCACCGCCTGCATCAAAATAATCGCGCTTAAACAAGCGGTGGTTGCCTGTAAATAGACTGGATTATGAGCGTCTAAACTTTGCCCCCAAACCCAGCCGGCTTGTTGCAAAACCCAGTAATAAGCCGCCATTGCCGCCGCTGCTTCTAACAAACCTAAAAATAAATAAGCTCGTAATACCAATGGCCAGTTAAGCAAGCGTTGTTGTGAGGGGCGGGGCGGTTTAGCCATGATGCCCGCTTCGGGTTTATCAGCACCCAAGCCCAGCGCTGGCAACATATCGGTGCCTAAATCAACCGCCAAAATCTGAATAATGGTTAACGGCAGTGGAATTTTGAATAAGGCAAACGCTAAATAAGGCACCAATTCCGGTACGTTGGAGGTCAAAATATAAGTTAAAAACTTACGGATATTGGCATACACCGCTCGGCCTTCCTCAATCGCAGCGACAATGCTGGCAAAGTCGTCATCTAACAAAATCATATCCGCCGCTTGTTTAGCGACATCGGTGCCGCTAATCCCCATCGCAATGCCAATGTCGGCCATTTTCAGCGCTGGCGCATCATTAACCCCATCACCAGTTACTGCCACCACCTGTTTTTTGTTTTTTAAGGCTTGGACAATCAGCATTTTTTGATCAGCAGCAACGCGAGCAAAAATCAGTTCCGGCACGTCTAAGGTTAGCTGTAATTGAGTTGGCGACAGTTTGCGTAATTGATCACCGCTAATCACCACCGGATTGTCAGTTTCGATTTGGCCTATTTGGCGACCAATTGCTAAGGCGGTATGAGGATGGTCGCCAGTCACCATAATTACTTTGATACCCGCAGTTTTGCATTTGCTAATCGCGGCAGGGACGGCGGCGCGAGGCGGATCGGCTAAGCCGACCAAGCCGCCTAAAATCAAATTCTGCTCACTATTCGCCAGATCATCGAGATTATCCAAATCCCGCCAAGCAAACGCCAATATCCGTAAACCATCGGCGGCCATGGTTTCCAGAGCATGAGTAAAACCTTGACGATGTTGAGCGGTGATTGGCAAAACTTCAGCGCCAATTTGTAGCCGATTAGCCAACGGCAACAACATTTCCAACGCGCCTTTGCAATACAGCATGATGCCAGTCGGGGTTTGATGAATCGTTGATAGCCGTTTGCGGTAGGTATCAAAGCCTATTTCATTAATTTTTGGGTAATCAAAGTTTTGCTTTAAATTGCTGTTGGCCATCGTGACTAAGGCAATTTCCATCGGATCGCCGCTTAACTGAGTTTTGCCAGCGACGGTCACGGTTTTTAAATTCTGACACAGCAGGGCATCGATAAAAAAATCCTGATATTGCTGCTGTAATTCGGCTTGTTGTTGAATTTCGGCTGCTGAAATTAATTGCTGGTTTAGATACAGACGTACCGCTTCCATGCGATTTTCGGTGAGAGTGCCGGTTTTGTCGGTGCAAATCACGGTCGCAGCCCCCAAAGCCTCGACTGATGGTAAATGCCGAATCAAGGCATTGCGTTTTGCCATCCGCTGCGTGGCCATTGCTAACGACAAAGTGACGGTTGGCAGCAAACCTTCCGGCACATTGGCGACGATAATGCCGATCGCAAAAATAAAATTGTCCCAAAACGACAAGCCCATGCTTTGCCCAATCAAGAAAAACACCGCGCCTAAACACAAAGCCATCATCGCTATGATGCGACTTAGGCGGATGATTTCTAATTGCAGTGGCGAAATTGATGCGCCGGCGGTTTGGGTTAAATGGGCGATTTTGCCAAATTCGCTGTGCATCCCCGTAGCAAAGATCGCGGCGGTGGCTTCGCCAGACATGATGGAAGTGCCAGCTAACAAAATATTGTGAGCATGGAATAAATCATCGCCATCACAAGGCTCGGCATTTCGGGCTTGTGGCATCGATTCGCCGGTGACAGTAGCGTTGTTGACTCGCAGACTCATCGCTTCAATCACTCGACAATCGGCGGGCACATTGTCGCCTTCTTGCAAGACAATCAAATCACCAGGGACTAAATCAGCGGCTAAAATCGAACCGATCTTGCCATCGCGTAAGGCTTTGACCGATTGCGGTAACAGCTTTTGCAAAGCGGTCATCGCTTGTTCGGCGCGGAACTGCTGCCAAAACGCAAACACGCCGTTAATCAAAATCACCCCTAAAATCGCAAAGCCCAGCGTATCCATGTCGCTACCGGGTTGCTGTGATTCAGCAAAAAACGCCAAGCCAGCCGCTAACCAAAGAATTAAAGCAAAAAAATGCACAAACTCTTTGGCAAATCCCCACAGCAAGGATTCACGCGGTGCTATGTCGATTTGGTTAGCGCCGTATTCGAGCAAGCGCCGTTGCGCTTCATGGCTGGATAAACCGGTGGTTTTGGTTTTGAGGCTGTTGAGGGCTTCGTCGGTGTCGAATTGGTGAATTTTCATCGCTTAAACCGCAGTTGTTTAAGCGATGAACCTAGCAAGTTTTGAGGTTTGAAACTAGCGGTTAGCGATCATTAGCGTGTTTGCGCTAAGAAACTATCCAATTGATTAGCAAAAGCTTGTACATCACGCTGACTCATCGCCGCCAAGCCGCCAGTGTCGATGCCGCTGGCTCTAAGCGTGTCCATAAAATCACGCATATTCAGCCGTTGTTTAATGTTTTCCTTGGTATAGCGTTCGCCGCGTGGGTTAAGGGCATGAGCGCCTTTATCAATAGTGTCGTTGGCCAGTGGAATATCGCCGGTAATCACCAAATCGCCAGCCGATAAGCGTTTAACAATCTCGTTATCGGCAATGTCGAAGCCGGATTGGACTTGTAAAAACTTGATGTAACGCGAAGGCGGGGTTTGCAGGTATTGATTAGCAACCAAAGTCACCGAGGTTTGCGTACGCTCGGCGGCTCGGTAAAGAATGTCTTTTATCGCCTTTGGACAAGCATCGGCATCAACCCAGATTTGCATGGTGGTGGAAGAAATGAGAGTGAAAGAGGGGGCTTATCTTAGCCTATACCGTATGCCTAATTCTTCGCGAATATGGCAATGAAGGGTAGGCCGGAATAAGCCTAGCGTTTCCGGCGGAAGGCTTATGGCTGTCAATCAAGCTTTCTGCCAGAAACGCTAGGCTTATTCTGGCCTACAGCCTAAATAATCAAGCCGCCGAATGCTCACGTAACCATTCTTTCAACGCGTCATTCATGCGGGTTTGCCAGCCGCGACCGCTAGCTTTGAAAGAGTCTACAATCTCGGTATCAAGGCGAATCCCTACAAAAACCTTTGGGTTATCCTTGCGCGGGCGACCGCCTTTAGGTTTTAGCATCTCAGCAGCTAGTTCAGCACCGAATATTTCTGGTAATACGGAGCTAGCGCGCTGCATTCTGGCAAAGTTCTCTTCGGTCAGCTCTGGAGAGTCATCGTCAGGTTTGTCGGCCATAGGGTGTGAATCGACAAAATCCCAATCAATTTTTATTGGTTTCATAGCGTCTTACCTCGCGTGAGTTGGCTTTACGAAAACTGATTACCCGAATACCTGCTTCAATAGGCTTGAATACTAATACCATTAAGCGGCCTTGCAGATAACCGGTTGCTTGATAGCGTATTTCGCCGTAATCCTTTCTGTCATCTTGTTCAATTTGGGCAGTGCTCCAATCAAAATCCACCACAAAACCAAAATCTAAGCCGCACTCGGTAATGTTTTTGGCGTTTTTTGCTGGATCGAATTCGATGATCATACAGGTTATTGTATAAACAGAAACGTGGGGGTATCAAGTTTTATTATCGCAGTCGTAGGCCGGAATAAGCACAGCGTTTCTGGCGGAAGGCTTATGGCTGTCAATCAAGCTTTCTGCCAGAAACGCTGTGCTTATTCTGGCCTACAGCCTAAATAGATTGATGGTGATTAAGCCAGTCTCGTAACGCCTCGTTCATACGAGTTTGCCAACCTTTACCGGTTGCTTTAAATGCGGCTAAGACATTGTTATCAACCCGTAAAGCAATTTGGGTTTTGTCTGATCCGCTTGGTCTGCCACGACTGCGTGCTAACCCCGCTTGCAACTCTTGCTCAGTGAGTGGGCGGTCGTCTTCATCAATACCATCCCAGACAAAATCTTTTTCATTAGCTATTGCTCGTACAGCCGCTAATACTTCTGCACGGCTCATATCATTGGTTTTCGAGCCATTCATTATAGGTCTCCCGTTCTTTGCTACTGGCTGGGCGAAAACTAATAATGCGCGTCGCCTGTTCGCGTTGTGTATGAACAACCATTAAAACGGCTAACTCACCCAATACATAAGATAGGGATGCCGTTCTTAATTCATTACTTCGCCAAATTTCAATATCAAGACGATAATGTGATTCTAAAACTTGGTCGGCGTCAGCAAAATCAAGACCATGCTTTTGCAAATTGGCTTGGCGTTTGTTTTCATCCCAAATTAGTTTCTTATTCATCATTTTATTGTATATGCAAATAATTAGCTAAACAATCCATAAAAAGGCAGTCTTAAAGACTGCCTTTTTATGGATTGTTGGGGTAGGCCGAAATAAGCGCAGCGTTTCCGGCGGAAGGCTTATGGTTGTCAATCAAGCTTTCTGCCAGAAACGCTGCGCTTATTCTGGCCTACGTTTCACGCCGAGCTTAGGTATTTACCGATGCTGATCATAAATCAACTGCTCAGTCGCAAAACCCAATTCCGCCGCTGGTGCGACTAAGTCTTGCAAGGTGGCTTTATCCAGCGTTGGCGTGCGAGCCAAAATCCATAAATAATCCCGATTAGGCCCAGCAATCATCGCGTAGCGGTAGGTTTTTTTGTCTAAAGCGATGATGTTGTAAGCGCCATAAAATGGGCCGAAAAATGAGACTTCTAAGCTGCCAATATCCGCACTGCCGACAAAATGCGCTTGGCCAATCGCGGTTTGGCGTTCGCCTTGTTCGCTGTCAAAGCCGGTATTTAACACTTTAACCGTACCGTCAGGATTAAGGCTGTATTCGGCGCGAATATCGCTTAGGCCGCGTTCAAAACTGTGGTCCAAACGGGCGATTTCGTACCAAGTGCCTAAGTAACGGTTTAACTCAAAACCATCGACCACTTTCACGCCTTCGGGAATTCCGGTGCAGGCAGTCAATAAACTACAGATCAAAATTAAGATAAATCGCATCAATCGGTTCCTAATGGGTTGAGGGCTTTGAAAATCGCTTTGATAGCTTGGCTTTGTTGGCTGTGATCGACTATTGGCGGTGGGTAATCGCCAGCTAACGGGCTATTTTGCCAGTTGTGAATCGCTTTTGGACTAAAGCTTTGCAATTCCGGTAACCAGCGTTTGATGTACAGACAATCTGGGTCAAATTTTTGTTGCTGGAGCCAAGGGTTAAAAATTCGAAAATACGGTTGAGCATCGCAGCCAGTTGAGGCCGCCCATTGCCAGTTGCCGTTGTTTAAACAAGGGTCGTAATCAATCAGTTTTTGGGCAAAATAGCGTTCGCCCCAACGCCAGCTAATGTGCAAATCTTTAACTAAAAACGAGGCGGTAATCATCCGCAATCGATTGTGCATACAACCAGTTCGATTCAACTGCCGCATTCCGGCATCAACAATTGGAAAACCGGTTTTACCGTTGGCCCAAGCCCAGAAGCGGTCTTGGTCTTTGCTCCAGTTAATCGAGTCGTAACGACTGTTAAAGGCATGGCCAAACACTTGCGGGTAATGAAAGGCAATGTGGCTGAAAAAATCTCGCCAGTAAAATTGTCGAATCAGCGGGTGTTCGCTACCTAAATTGTGCAACACCGCATAAAACGCTTCCCGCACCGAACAGCAGCCAAATTTAAGATGCGCTGAGAGATTGCTGGTGGCATCAAGGGCAGGGAAGTCGCGTTGTTCGGCATAGTTTTGGCAATGTTGTAAGTCGTTGAGGATTGCCAAAGCTTGTTGTCGGCCGCCTTGAAAAGGGTTGTTATTGTCTGCTCTGAATTGGTCGAGTAATTGCGGCTGATCGTATTGCGAACTGGCTGTGAAAAATTGACCATTGGTTAAGCCAGTTGGTAACGCGACTGGGTTTTGTTTGGCACGGTTATAAAACGGCGTAAACACTTGATAGGGTGAGCCATTGGCTTTGAGCAGCTGTTCTGGTTGATTCAGTAACAGATCGTTATGGCTGTGAAACGATAAGCCTAGTTGTTGGCAATGCTGATATAAGTCGGCATCGCGTTGGCGGCTGAATGGGGTGTAATCGCGATTAACAAACACCGCATCGAGTTTATGTTCGGCATTTAACTGGCTAATTAGCTCAATCGGTTGGCTATGAAACAGATACAGTTTGCCGTTGTGCTCGGCTAATTGTTGCTGTAAATCCGCCAAGGCCTGCAGCATAAATTGCAAACCGGCTTGGCTTTGATAGGGGTGAGGCTGGATTTGTTGCGGGTCAAAGATAAACGCCGCTATCACCTGTTTTGATTGTGACAAGGCGGCAT
>CAIZCB010000452.1 GCA_903931355.1 uncultured Pseudomonadota bacterium | reverse complement strand
GGGATCGCGGCAAAGAAGAAATTTATATCCGAGTTGGCTCAACTTCGCGCTTGGCAAGTCGAGAACAGCAAATGCGTTTGTTTGAGCTGGGCGGCATGTTGCATACCGAGCTTATGCCAGTGCCTCGTACCGATATGAGTTGCTTGGACGAAGCACGTTTGAGCAATTACTTGAAAGATATTCTGAGAGACCCTGACATTCCAAACTCGCCCGAAACTTGGCAAGCTCGCTTGTTGGCGCTGGGTTTTCTTGTCGAAGCAGCTGACACTGTTTGTTGCACCATCGCCGGATTGGTGTTGTTTGGCAAGAGCCCTCGTCGCTATTTGAAACAGGCTGGGTTGCGGGTGATGGTGTTTAAGGCTCAAGACAAAGAGTATCAAGCCGAACTGGATGATATTTTAGATGGGCCTATGGTCGGTCGGTTTGATGTCGATGCCAGCGGTAAACGCCTATTTGATAGAGGCATTATCGAGCGATTTATAGAGGCAGTTGGGCCTTTTATTTCACAAGAAGCGGCAGAGATTGACCAACGGTTAAGACGTGAAACTCAGTGGTTCTATCCACTGGAAGCCGTTAGAGAGTCTTTGATTAATGCCTTGGCGCATAGGGATTGGACTCGGTTTGTTGAAATTGAAGTGGGTATCTATGCTGATCGCTTTGAGGTAATCAGCCCTGGCGCCTTGCCGAATTCAATGACAATAGAAAAAATGAAAGCAGGGCAACGTTCGCCGAGAAATACCATCATCATGGAAGTGTTGCGGGATTATGGTTATGTTGATTATCGCGGTATGGGGGTGAGAACGAAAATTGTGCCGCTAACCCGTGCTTTAACCGGTAAAGAACCTGAGTTTGTGGTCACGGATGATTATCTGAAAACCTCGTTGTACCGGTAACTAAACAGCAAATCATTGGTAGGGCGGATAAGCGCCAGCGCATCCACCGAGCCAACAGGCATTGTTAGGCAATCATTGATGGATGCGCTATCGCTTATCCATCCTATAGAAAGGAGCAATTAATGTCAGCGGTAGGCCAGCGCGAACGCGCGACACAAAATCGAATTGTTGGCTTTTTTCAGCGTGAATTAGGCTACCGCTATCTTGGTAATTGGCAGGATAGGGAAAACAATAAAAACATCGAGACCGATTTATTGAGCGCTTGGTTGAATAAGAGCGGTGTTGGTGAGACTTTGATTAAACGTGTTCTTCATCAATTGGATTTGGCAGCGGCATTAGGTGAAGGTAAGAAACTTTATTATGCCAATAAAGAGGTTTATCGCTTGTTGCGCTACGGCGTGAAAGACAAGGAAGGCGCGGGCGAACAGAATCAAACGGTTTGGTTGGTTGATTGGCAAAATCCCGAAGCGAATGATTTTGCGATTGCCGAAGAGGTATCAATCAAAGGCGAAAACAAAAAACGTCCTGATTTGGTGTTGTACGTTAATGGCATTGCTTTGGGGATTATTGAGCTAAAACGCTCGTCGGTATCGGTTACTGAGGGCATACGTCAGAATCTGGATAATCAGAAAAAAGATTTCATCCGTAATTTTTTCACCACCCAGCAATTGGTCATGGCCGGTAACGATAGCCAAGGTTTGCGTTATGGCACTATCGAAACTGCCGAAAAGTATTATCTGGAATGGAAAGAAGCACTGGATCATAACTACCCGCATCAGCTGGATTTTCATTTAAGCCGCCTCTGCAATAAACGGC
This sequence comes from uncultured Pseudomonadota bacterium, assembly GCA_903931355.1. Classification (GTDB taxonomy): domain Bacteria; phylum Pseudomonadota; class Gammaproteobacteria; order Methylococcales; family Methylomonadaceae; genus Methylomonas. The sequence goes on along the minus strand of CAIZCB010000452.1, from coordinate 6,874 downwards.
GTTTTTTGCAAATCATCCATGACTTTATCGTCTTCGATGCTGGGGTCAAAAAGACCTGTCGGCATAATCAATTTTTTGGGATTGCCGCCGCTAAGCAGCATATTACAAGGCGTGAAGGTGGGATTATTTGGCATACCCAAGGCTCCGGCAAAAGCTTAACCATGGTTTGGTTGGCTAAGTGGATACGCGAGAATGTCAAAGATAGTCGGGTGCTGATTGTTACTGACCGCACCGAGTTGGACGAGCAGATTGAAAAAGTCTTTACCGGTGTTGAAGAAAGCATTTACCGCAGTCAAAGCGGCGCCGATTTGGTGGCTACTTTAAATCAGCCTAATCCTTGGTTAGTGTGCTCTTTGGTGCATAAATTTGGTCGGCAATCTGCTGGCGCGACCGATGCTTTTATTGAAGAACTGAAAAAATCGTTACCCAAGGATTTTAAGCCTAAAGGCGATTTGTTTGTGTTTGTCGATGAGTGTCATCGCACTCAATCCGGCAAATTGCATGAGGCAATGAAAAGCATTTTGCCCAATGCGATGTTTATCGGTTTTACCGGTACACCTCTGATGAAAAAAGATAAAAAGAAGTCGATTGAGGTGTTTGGTTCGTATATTCATACCTATAAATTCGATGAAGCTGTGGCCGATGGCGTGGTGTTGGATTTGCGCTATGAGGCGCGAGATATTGATCAACACATTAGCTCGCAAAATAAAGTTGACGAATGGTTTGAAGCTAAAACTCGTGGCTTATCCAATCTTGCCAAAACCCAGCTCAAGCAAAAATGGGGCACTTTGCAAAAGGTGCTATCCAGCAAGTCGCGCTTACAGCAAATCGTTAATGACATTCTGTTGGATATGGAGACCAAGCCTCGCTTGATGGACGGCTATGGCAATGCAATGTTGGTTTGCGCTAGTGTTTATCAGGCTTGTAAAGCTTATGAAATGTTCAATCAGTCTGATTTGGCTGGCAAAGTGGCGATTGTTACCAGTTTTCAGCCAACCGCGGCGAGTATTAAAGGCGAAGAAAGCGGTGAAGGCTTAACCGAGAAGTTATTTAAGTACGACATTTATCGCAAGATGTTGGCTGATTACTTTGAACAACCGCAAGAGGCCGCTGCTAGTCGGGTTGAAGAATTTGAAAAAGATGTCAAAAAACGCTTTATCAACGAGCCAGGGCAAATGCGTTTGTTGATTGTGGTGGATAAATTACTGACCGGTTTTGACGCGCCTTCTGCTACTTATTTGTACATTGATAAGCAAATGGCCGATCACAATTTGTTCCAAGCTATTTGCCGCGTTAATCGCCTAGATGGTGATGATAAAGAATACGGCTATATTGTTGATTACAAAGATTTGTTCCGCTCGCTGGATAAGGCGATTACCGATTACACCCAGGGCGCTTTTGATGGCTATGACCAAGAGGATGTTGCTGGACTTTTGAAAGATAGGCTGGAACAGGCGCGATTGGATTTAGACAACGCTCTGGAAATGGTTCGCGCTTTGTGTGAGCCAGTCAAAGCGCCACGCCAGCAACAAGATTACATTCATTATTTTTGCGGTGAATCTGGGCTAAATCAGGATGCACTTAGCGAAAATGAAGCGCTGCGTCTTAGCTTATATCAAAGCGTTGCCAAGCTAATTCGGGCTTATGCCAATATCGCCAATGAACTGCCGCAGGCCGGATTTTCAGCAGCCGAAGCGGAGCAAATTCGCGCTGAAGTGGCGCATTATGAAAAAGTGCGTGATGAGGTAAAGATGGCGAGTGGCGATTTGGTCGATATGAAACGCTTTGAACCGGCGATGCGGCATTTGTTGGATATGTATATCCGTGCTGATAGCAGTGAGCAGTTGATGGATTTTGAAGAGCTAGGGCTGATTGAGTTGATTGTCGAAAAAGGCATCGCAGCCACCACTGAAGCTTTACCTGAAAGTATTAGTAAAAATCAGGAGGCTATGGCGGAAACCATTGAAAACAATGTCCGTCGTACCATCGTCGATGAAAATCCAGTCAACCCAAAATATTACGAACAAATGTCGGTGTTGTTGGATGAGTTGATTAAACAGCGTCGGCAAAAGGCTATCGACTATCAAGAATATCTGGAACGAATTCGCGAGTTGTCGAGCAAGGTGATTCGTCCTGAACAAGCTAATTCAAGTTATCCGGCTTCAATGGATACCCAAGCTAAACGGGCTTTTTACGATAATTTCGGCAAGGACGAAGTGTTAGCTACCAAAATTGATAGCGCTATTCGTTACACCAAAAAAGCCGATTGGGTGGGCGACCGTTTTAAAGAGCGCGAAATTGCCAATGCGGTACGGGAAGAAATCGCCGGCTATCAGATTGATATTCCAAATGTGATGGAATTGGCGAAAGCGCAGAAGGATTATCACTAATGCAGCAAGTGCAGATTGGTTCTTTGTCTCTGCAATTGAATCGCAAACCGATTAAAAATCTGCATATCAGTGTATTGCCGCCGGATGGCCGGATTCGAGTTTCGGCACCGGAACAGATGACCAATACCGCGATTCGCATGGCGGTGATTAGTCGTATTCCTTGGATTAAACAGCAACAACGTAGCTTTGCAGCTCAGCCTAGACAATCTGATCGGGAAATGGTCAGTGGTGAATGTCATTATTTGTGGGGCAAACGCTATCGCTTAAACCTTGTCGAGCGCGCAGGACGGCATGAAGTTAAAGTATCGGGCGGCAAAATTCATTTGTTTGTGAATCCAGGTACATCAGTTGAGAATCGGGCCGTGGTCTTAACTGAGTTTTATCGCGCCCAACTCAAAGCTCAAGTCGAAAAGCGACTTCCTGAATGGCAACAGCGCATAGCCGTTGAGGTTGTCGATTGGGGCGTGAAGAAGATGAAAACAAAATGGGGAAGCTGCAATATTGCCGCGCAACGGATTTGGTTGAATCTTGAGTTAGCGAAAAAGCCGCCAGAATGTTTGGAATATATTTTGGTGCATGAATTAGTTCACCTATTGGTGCGAAAACATGATCAAACTTTCCGCGCCCACATGGATAAACAGTTACCTAATTGGCAGGACATACGAGATTTGCTGAATAAGATGCCATTGGCGTTTCATCCATGGTGATTTTACTGTTTTGTGCTGACAAGTTTTAATTTTGCTGAAACAGCTATTTCCAAGAGAAAACAAATCCGCTAACCTGTTTACTGAACTCAATTTCTTATTTAATTGATTGGAGATTATTATGAAAAAACTTAACGTTACATCGGCAATTGCCTTGAGTTTGTTATTAACCGGTTGCGCTTCACAAACTGGCTGGACTCCGACTGTGGATCCATACAATGATCGCAATGCCAACCGTATTAATTTAGACATGCAAGAGTGCGAACAGTTAGCCGCGCACGCATCAGGCGGAACTGCTAAAGAAACTGCTATTGGTGCAGGTGTTGGCGGTTTGATCGGTGCCGCGGGTGGCGCTGCTCTTGGTGCTATCGTCGGCAATCCTGGCACAGGTGCGGCGATTGGCGCTGCAGCTGGCGGTATCGGCGGCGGCGCATCGAAAGGTATCGGCTCTGATGAACAATACAAACGCGCTTACAGTAGCTGTATGAGACAGCGCGGTCATAACGTCATTAATTAAATTACCTTGTCACAGTCTTTAAATTCAAAAGACTGTGACACTTCACCCTCCCCCAAAAATCATGCACGAGCTGTCATTGTGCGAAAGTGTATTGCAAGTCATTGAGCAACAAGCTCAAGCGGAAAACTACCAAACCGTCACCGCTGTTTATTTAGAAATCGGCGCTTTGTATGGCGTTGATCCAGAAGCGATGCGTTTTTGTTTTGATAGTGTGGTACAAGGCTCTTTAGCTGCAAATGCACGACTTGAGATTATCGAAATTGCTGGCCAAGCTTGGTGTTCATCTTGCAACACAAATGTGCTGGTTGAACAACGCTATGAGAGTTGCCCGAACTGCGGCAGTTATCCATTACAAATCAACGACGGCGATCAAATGCGAATTAAACAATTAGAGGTAGCGTAATGTGTGGGGTTTGCGGTTGTGGCGATCAGCATCAACATAGTCCAAAACACAGCCATATTCTCGGTTTAAGTCCGACGCGGATGGTGAAAATCGAGCAGGATATTTTGGCTAAAAATAATCACTATGCTGCCGAAAATCGCCGCTATTTCGCTGAACGTAAGATGTTGGTTTTAAATCTGGTATCCAGCCCCGGCTCTGGCAAAACCACTTTGCTGACTGAAACAATTGAACGACTGAAAGCGGATACCGAAATCGCGGTGATAGAAGGCGATCAACAAACCAGCCGCGATGCTGAGCGAATTCGCGCCACTGGTGTTCCGGCTTTGCAAATCAATACCGGCAAAGGTTGTCATTTAGAAGCGCAGCGGGTTGGGCAAGCCTTAGACACTTTGCAGCCTAAAGCTCAAAGCGTGTTGTTTATCGAAAATGTCGGCAATTTAGTCTGTCCTTCCGGCTTTGATTTGGGTGAAGCGCATAAAGTGGTGATTTTGTCGGTAACAGAAGGTGAAGATAAGCCGATTAAATATCCCGACATGTTTCATGCCGCTGATTTAATGCTACTTAATAAAATCGATTTGCTGCCTTACCTAGATTTCAATGTTGAGCAGTGTCTGGCTTATGCCAAACAAGTGAATCCCAATATCGAGGTAATACAGCTTTCGGCTAAATCTGGCCAAGGTCTTGAACAATGGCAAGCTTGGATCAAGAAGCAACTGACATTACAGGCATAAATTCATGTGTTTAGCCCTACCTGCACAAATCATCGCCATTGATACTGAAACCGGCATGGCGACGGCGTCAGTCAATCAAGTTAAGGTCGAAGTATCGCTGGCATTGGTCGATGAAGTAGTGATTGGCGATTACGTTTTGGTGCATGTTGGATTCGCCTTGCAAAAAATCGATCATGCCGAAGCTTTAGCAACCTTAGCCTTATTTGCTGAAGCGGGATTAACTGATCCGGCATGAAATACATTGATGAATTTCGCCAGCCTGCTTTAGCCAAACAACTGGCAACCAGCATTGCCCAAACCGTCGATCCACAACGCCATTACCGCTTGATGGAGTTTTGCGGCGGTCATACGCACGCGATTTTCCGTTATGGCCTGCACGATTTAATTCCCGCCAATGTTGAGTTTATTCACGGCCCCGGTTGTCCGGTTTGTGTGTTACCAATCAGCCGAATTGATAGCGCGATTGAGTTGGTCGAAAAATACCAAGTTATTCTGTGTACTTATGCCGATTTGATGCGAGTGCCAGCCACAAATCGCAATAGCTTGCTAAAAGCCAAAGCTAATGGCGGCGACATTCGGATGATTTATTCCAGCCAAGAAGCTTTAAAAATTGCCCGTCAAAATCCTGATCGGCAAGTGGTGTTTTTTGCGATTGGCTTTGAAACCACCACACCGCCGACTGCTGTGGTGTTGCAGCAAGCACAAGCCGAGCGCTTAAGAAACTTCTCAGTGTTTTGTAACCATGTTTTAACCCCAGCGGCGATGCAGGCTTTGTTAGATGCGCCAGAACCGATTGTTGTGGATGGTTTTCTGGGGCCATCGCATGTCAGCACCATTATTGGCACTCAACCGTATCAACTATTTGCCGAGCAATATCAAAAGCCGATTGTGATTGCTGGGTTTGAGCCGCTGGATGTGATGCAATCGACTTTAATGCTGATTCGTCAGTTAAATGCTGGCCAGCACCAAGTTGAAAACCAATACAGCCGAGCGGTCACCGAGCAAGGCAATCGGAAAGCACAAGATTTAATGGACGCGACGTTTGAATTACGAGCGCGCTTTGAATGGCGTGGTTTGGGAGAAATTGCCAACAGCGCTTTAAAACTGAAAGCCGAGTTGGCCGAATTCGATGCCGAACAACGCTTTAGTTTAAGCACCCAAGCCACAAAAGAAGTCAAAGGCTGCGAGTGTCCAGCCATTTTGCGTGGCGCGAAAAAACCACAAGACTGCAAACTGCTTGGTACGGTGTGTACACCGGATAATCCGATGGGTTCTTGCATGGTTTCATCGGAAGGCGCTTGTGCGGCTTATTGGTCGTATGGGCGACTGAGGCGATAAGCACTGGCTTAATCTGCTAGAATTCGGGCTTTTTAAGCCACTCCCTTCAATTAATGAATATCACCGCCATTTATCCCGGCACCTTTGACCCGATTACTAACGGGCATTTAGATTTAATTTGCCGAGCCTCAAAGCTGTATGGTCGAGTGATTGTTGCTGCCGCCACCAGTTTGGGCAAAAAGCCTTTATTCAGCCTAGAGGAGCGTGTGGCGTTAATCGAAGACGTCGTGAGTGATTTGCCCAATGTCGAGGTGATTGGTTTTAATACCTTGCTGGTCGATTGTGCCAAACAACATCAAGCATCGGTAATTATCCGTGGCTTACGTGCGGTATCTGATTTTGAATACGAATTTCAATTAGCTGGCATGAACCGCCGTTTATCGCCTGAAATTGAAACCGTGTTTTTAACCCCCGCTGAACAATACGAATTTATTTCCTCAAGCATGATTCGCGAAATAGCCCAATTAAAAGGCGATGTTTCGAGCTTTGTGCCTGATTCAGTTAAACAACGCTTAATCGAAAAATTTACAACGGAGTAAACACATGGCGCTAATAATTAGTGACGAATGCATCAATTGTGATGTCTGCGAACCAGAATGTCCGAATGGCGCAATTAGCCAAGGTGACGATATTTATGTGATTAACCCAGAACTATGCACCGAGTGCGTTGGGCATCATGACAAACCGCAGTGTTTGGAAGTCTGTCCGGTTGATTGCATTAGCAAAAACCCTGCAATCGATGAAGATAAAGACAGCTTGTATCAGAAATATCTCAAATTAATCGCATAATC
>CAIZCB010000451.1 GCA_903931355.1 uncultured Pseudomonadota bacterium | reverse complement strand
GTTCTACCTCGACTCGCTGCAGGTCCCGGCAGTTATAGCGAAATTCCAATTATATATAAGCTCGACACTTACAGGAGCTCAATTACATCAATTTAATCCAGCTACTTTCTCTTCCGATGGATCTTACAATACATTGCCATTGGTTATGAAATGGGGATACATGAATTTAGGGCAATGCACCGGAGGCGTCAAGCTGCTCTATACCGAATCTTTAGCCGGCGTCATAAATTGGTCTATCGCGGCCTGGCTATTCGCGATAAATAAAGTCTTTATGCAGGCCTATTTTGATAAAGACAAAGCCCCTATTAAATTTTTCTTTTCCAAACCCGCAAAGCCAAGATGAATGCGGCGGCGATGGTGAAAACCTCGCTAGACATGGTGAAAAACGGCTTAATCAGCAAACCCCAAGCCCTACTCCGCATCAATCCTGAAATTTTGGAACAATTACTACATCCACAATTAGCCCCTAATCAAAGCCAACATCCTTTAGCCCAAGGTCTGCCTGCTTCACCCGGCGCTGCTTCCGGCAAATGTGTATTTGATGCTGATATGGCGGTGCGTTTGGCGAAAAACGGTGAGCAAATTATCTTGCTACGCGCAGAAACCAAGCCCGAAGATATTCATGGATTTTTCGCAGCTCAAGGCATCTTAACCAGTCGCGGCGGTAAAACTTCCCATGCCGCGGTTGTGGCGCGCGGGATGGGCAAAGCCTGTGTCGCCGGTGCTGAAGACATTAAAATCGACGTCAAAGCCCGTTTAGCGATTGTTGGCGACATTCACATCAAAGAAGGTGATTTGATTACCATTGATGGCAGCAACGGCAATATTTATCTCGGCAAGCTGGAAACTGTAGCGGCAGTGTTTTCAAATGAATTAAAAACCTTGTTGAAATGGGCTGACGAAATTGCTCATTTAAAGGTGTATGCCAATGTTGATACCCCAGAAACTGCGCGTTTAGCCTTGAGCTATGGCGCTAAAGGCATCGGCCTATGCCGCACCGAACGGATGTTTAACGCTGCTGAGCGCTTGCCTTTAGTGGTAGAAATGATTTTGGCGAATGATCAGGCGCAACGTGAAACCGCGCTGGCTAAATTGTTCCCGATTCAACGCGATGATTTTCTGGAATTATTTATCGCCATGAGTCCTTATCCAGTCACGGTGCGCTTGCTCGACCCACCGATGCACGAATTTTTGCCAGACCAACAGCAATTATTAGAAGAAATCGAAGCGCTCAAACATTATTTGACGATGGTTAAAGGCCAGCGAGTAACTTTAGAAACTTTAGGACCGCATAGCGATCTGCCCTCGCCGTTTAATCGACTCAATGAAGACGCGATTAGCGAAGCCATCGCCAAGAAAAAGATGATGCTGAAAAAGGTGCTGGAGCTATACGAAGTCAATCCGATGCTCGGTCATCGCGGGGTTCGGTTAGGGATGAGCTATCCAGAAATTTACAGTATGCAAATCCGCTCGATTTTGGAGGCCGCCGCGCTTTGTATTAAACAAAAAATCACCGTCACCCCAGAAATCATGGTGCCGCAGGTGATTACTGCACAGGAATTAAAGCAAGTTAAACAGATGGTTGAACAAATTCGCTTGGAAGTTGAAGGCCAATATCGGATCAAGCTGAATTTTAAATTTGGCACCATGGTGGAAACCGTCAGAGCTTGCACCCGCGCCGATCATTTAGCCGAAATTGCCGAGTTTTTCTCATTCGGTACTAATGATTTAACCCAAGCCACTTTCTCATTTTCCCGCGAAGATGCCGAAAACAAATTCTTACCACTGTATGAAGAATCGGGTTTATTAGAAGACAACCCGTTTGAAACTTTGGATATTCAAGGCGTGGGAAAATTGATGGAAATGGCAGTCGGATTAGGTCGAGAAAAACGTCCTGATTTGAAAATTGGTATTTGCGGTGAACACGGCGGCCATCCGTTATCAATCCAGTTCTGCCAGTCAATCGGTTTGGATTATGTATCTTGCTCGGCACCGAGAATACCGATAGCTCGGTTGGCAGCAGCACAGGCAATTTTGTTAACTGATGTTACGCTGTGCTGATAGTTGCTAGTGCAAAGTATTGAATTTTAGCGCTCTCTAACCGCTCGAAACCCTGCCATCTCAGCTGCAGCAGGCGATTCAAAACACTGTTTAGCCTTGGTTTTGTCATAACTAGCATCGCCTGGCAAATGATAAATGCCTTTCTTTGAAACCTTGATCGGGGCTGTTTTAGGACAATCGCCACTATTTTTAATCGCTGCTTGTTTAGGCTTGGTCTGATTTGGGTTTATATTGTTCGGCAAAGCACCGATATATTTTTCATAAGCAGCAACC
>CAIZCB010000450.1 GCA_903931355.1 uncultured Pseudomonadota bacterium | reverse complement strand
GACATTGCCCGTAAACACGGCACAACTGAAGTAGCAACAGAGTACTTGACTCATTTGTACAGCAAAGAAGGTCAAGAATTAATTGCTAAGCATCATTACCGTCCTAGCGATAAAGAAGTGTTAGCGAAATACGCGAAACAATTTGCACCGCTTGAATTGGTTACTGTTGCTCAATTCGGTGGCTGGACAGAAGTTCAAAACAAACATTTTGCTGATGGCGGTGTGTTTGACAAGATTTACGAACGATAAAAACTGATCGCTTTATATCTCGATTTGCACAAGCTCAATTTGAGCTGGTGCAAATCGATAAAAATTCAATTCTTTCTCAAAACCACCAACGGCGGCTGCTTTACCACCGATCTCACACCCCAATAGCCCGTCAAACCAACAATCACAGCGCCAATAACAGGTAATCCCAGCCATAGCTGATAAGTCGGGTGGTATTCAATCTGCAATAAGCGAGTGTAAAGCCCATACAAAATCGCTTCACTGGCGATACAAGCCAAACAGCCTGAAATAGCGCCGATTAAACAAAACTCAATCAAATGACTGAGCCGCAATAAGCTGCGTTTTGCGCCTAAAGTTCTTAACAAAGCGCCTTCGTACAATCGTTGATCCAAACTGCTATAAACCGCCGCCAATAACACGGTAAACCCTGCTGCTAAAGCGAAATACAACAAAATATTGATCGCTTCAGTGAGTTGGCTAAGGATGGTTTTGAATTGTTTTAATACCTGATCGACTTCCAAAATGGTGGTGGCGGGGTACTTTTTCACCAACGCGGTTAACAAGCTTTTTTGATTTTCAGCCAGATAAAAGCTAGTCATCAAAGTGGTCGGGAAATTATCCAAGCTACCCGCTGAAAAAATCATGTAGAAATTCGGTTGCATGGTGTCCCATTGCACGCTGCGAATATTCACGACTTTGGCACTAACCGGCTGGCTGCCAATGGTAAAACCCAGTTGGTCGCCGACTTGGATTTTTAAACTGTCAGCCAGTTTTTGTTCGACTGAAACACTGCCTACTTCTAGGTTCTGCCAGTCTGCGCCGCTGATGATTTTGTTATCAGCCGGTAATTGTTGGCTCCAAGTCATGCTGAGTTCGCGTTGAGTGGCTGCTTCGCCTTGGCTGTCTTTGCTGACCCGTTGTTGCACCGCTTGTTGATTAATGCTGACTAAACGACCGCGCACAATCGGATAAAACTGACTGCTAGGAATTTGTGCTTGTTGTAACTGCTCAGCAAAGCTAGCTTGCTGTTCGGGAAGAATGTTTAAAGCAAAGTGATTAGGTGCTTGTGCCGGTAACTGTTGTTGCCAGCTTTGCAGTAATTGGTTGCGAACGCTGTAGCTTAAGGTCATCGCGGTTAAAGTAATGCTGAATGCCAAAATTTGACTAACACTGGCTTGGCGGTTGCGAAACAGACCTTGTAAGCCAAAGCGCCAAGTTAAGCTCATCCGTGGCAAGGCGCGGCGTCCGAGATTTAATAAGCCGTAAACCACTAAACCTAAAACCAACACACCGCCAAAACCACCGCCGAGAATGATCAGCGTCAGTTTTAAATCGTTGGTATAGCGCCAAATTAAACACACCACCAAACCCAGCGCCAAGCCGTAAATTAACCAAGCACTATTCGGCGTTGGTTCCAGTTCGCGGCGCAAAACCCGTAACGGTGACACTTGTTGTAGTCGCAATAAAGGCGGCAGGGCAAAGCCTAATAAAATCGCAAAGCCGGTGATAAAACCCATTGCTAAGGCTAGGCCACTGGCGCTGGCTAATTGTTCGGGTAATAAGGGTTTGAGAATCACGAACAATAATTGCTGTGATAGCCAACCTAAACCGCAGCCTAAACTGCAAGTCACTAAACCCAGTAATAAAAATTGCACACTGTATAAACGCAAAATCTCGGCTTGTTGGCAGCCTAAGCAACGTAGCAGGGCGGTGGCGTTGAAATGTCGTTCGCTATAACGGCGGGTGGACATGGCGATGGCAACGCCAGCAATCAGAATCACCACAATGCTCGATAAACCTAAATAGCGTTCGGCGCGGCTTAATGCGGAACCTAACTCAGGACGATCTTGATGAATATCCAAAATCCGTTGTGAGGG
>CAIZCB010000449.1 GCA_903931355.1 uncultured Pseudomonadota bacterium | reverse complement strand
ATTTGTGACAAGCCGAAACAACATTTTCCCAAGTGTGACTTCCGCCGCGACTTCTTGGGATCACGTGATCGATTGAAGTATTGAAACCGTTAAAGAACTGGATAAAAAAGTATTAAGCAAAGGTGCTTGGGCGACTGTGATTTATCGCTATCAAGATTGGGAGCCTAGCAAAGAACAATACAGTGCTGACCGTTTTACGATTCGTCGTTATCAAAAACGTAACGGTGAATATCAGCAAAAATCGAAATTCAATATCTCTAGTGAGAAACAAGCGCAAGAGATTATCGAAGCCTTACAAGGCTGGTTGGCAGAAAAGCCAGAATAAGTAACAAAGGCGAGGGCGGTTTTTACTGTTACTCGCCTTGTTCAACGCTTTGATCGACCCATTCATAAATTTCCGTTAATAAGGGATCGCACTTACAACAACTGCCGCCGCAATTTTCACCGCCCGACATTTGTTTCCTGACTTTGCCTTTTGCTATCCATTTCGCCAACATACCGCGCAAGGCATCAGCCTCAATCTGAAAATGCAAAACCAAGTCGTTCAAACTGACACGTTGATGGTTTTGTAAATATTGGCGTAAATCCGACAGAATCATCGACCGGCTCCTAAGTTTTGTCGGCTACCGTAAAACCGCAAAGCTAATAAAATCAAAGCAAATGCACCGATTAAGCCACCATTCCAAGCAAGACTGCTGTCTGGATGTTGGCTATAAGTCATGGTTTGATAAAACACGGTAGCAGTTAAATAGGCAAGGAAAGTTGTCCAGCCAGCTACGAATAAGGCCCAACCGCCGCTGGTTTCTTTGTAAATAGCCGCTGTGGCAGCCACGCAAGGCGCATACAGCAAAATGAATAACAGATAAGCAAAAGCGCCGACTTGACCGTCAAAATGCGCTTGCATCACAGTAAATGTATCGACAGTGACTTTTTGTTGTTCTGCAACGGCTGCTTGATCGGATAAATCACCAATCCCTAAGCCTAGTGGATCTAACAGCTTGTCGGCAATTGCTAGTAAATTGTCTGGCACCGTTTGGCAAGCATCGAGCAAGGCTTGTTTTAAATCAAACGCGGTAGTTTCTTCGTTGGCGGCATGATTGACTGCCATTTGGCTATACAAAGCATCCAATGTCCCAACTACCGCTTCTTTAGCTAATACGCCGGTGAAAATGCCGACGGTGGCTGGCCAGTTGTCGTGAGCAATACCGAGCGGCTGAAACAAAGGCGTCAGGGTGCGACCAATTTCGCTTAATACTGATTGTTCGCTGTTTTCTTTGCCAAAACTGCCATCAGTTCCCCATGAATTAAGCAGATTCAAGACTAAAACCATCGGCACAATCAACTTGCCAGCGTTGAAAATAAAGGTTTTTAATCGATCCCAAGTTTTGGTGTAAACCCCTTGTAAAGTCGGCAAATGATAAGCAGGTAGCTCCATTAAAAATGGCGATGGTTCACCTCTTAGCAAAGTGTGACGCATAATCAAGCCGGTTAGCACGGCAACAAAAATCCCCAACAAATACAGGCCAAACACCAGATTTTGACCGCCGACAGGGAAAAATGCAGCGGCAAACAAAGCATAAACTGGCAAACGCGCACCGCACGACATAAACGGATTCATTAAATTGGTCAGAATCCGGTCACGGCGATTGTCTAAGGTGCGAGTGGCAATAATCGCAGGTACGTTACAACCAAAGCCGACAATCATCGGTACAAAGGATTTACCTGGCAAGCCAATCACGCACATAAATCTGTCCATCACAAATGCTGCGCGGGACATATAACCGGAATCTTCCAGAACCGATAAAAAGATAAACAAGAAGCCGACAATCGGAATAAAAGTCGCCACTACTTGAATACCGCCGCCAATGCCATTGGTGATTAACACGATTAACCAATCTGGCCAGTTATAAGCAGTGAGTAGGGCACTCAGACCATCAATTAATAAGGCACCAACTGCTTGGTCGAAAAAATCGACGAAAGCGCTGCCAATGTTAATGGTGAACATAAACATGGCGTACATTACCAACAAAAAAATAGGGATGCCCAAGTACCTGTTCAATACAATCCGGTCGATGTTCTCAGT
>CAIZCB010000448.1 GCA_903931355.1 uncultured Pseudomonadota bacterium | reverse complement strand
CACCACCAGCAACAACAGCGCAAACAAACTGGCTAAAGCCAGATTAAAACCGCCAGTCACCAGCTTAAAACCAATAATGATTTTGCTGACATGCAGCCAAGTTCCGTAGTCGTAAACCTCGGTTGTGCCTGTCGCTAATCCAGCCAAGCTGATTAACAACGCCAAACTGATGGCAGTTATCGCAATCCGTGATGAGGTTTTTTCGCCAGCTTCGCCGTTAATCCAGCCAGCAAAATGCAAGCCGCCAATCGTGAAAGCCGCCAACAAAGGCAAGGCGGGAATTAAAAAAGTCCAGATTGCCATCAGGCTTTAGCTCCTTCGAAAAGCGCTTGTTTAATCAACATCGCCGGCACCGGCTGACTCTCTTGGCGATAACAATCTGGTGAATTGTCACGGATCGGCAAGGCTTGATCACTGGCTTGCCAAGCGACAAAACCCACCCCGCGCTGGAATACAAAAATCTCGCCAGTATCTGGATCTTTGCTGGATAAATGCACCCAACCGCCACCAATCAATTCTTGCAAGCTAGGCTGGCGGCTGTAGATTTGTTCGAGCACAGAAGTTTTAGCTTCAACAATCATTTGTAAGCGCATGGCTTCGTGGATTTCTACCATTTGCTTGGGTAAGCCGGTGCGTAAATCACTCCCCGCGCCTTCCATCACCGCAAAAAAGCCGGTGATGTTGTGCGGCACTTTCGAGCCACAACCCAAGCGCTCGTTGTTGACGGTAGAAAAGTAATATTCAAGATTAATCCCCGCTCCCACTGGCCCGACTGCTAACAAAATCCCTTCCAAAATTTTGCCTTCCAAGTCTTGGGTAGGATCGTAGGAAATTAAAAACAGACGGCGATCAAAAAATGCGCCTTGAGTTTGTGAGCGTCGCCCGACAAACGCCGCCGCATTGGTGGCATGGCCTAATTCGGGACGGGCTTGGGAAAAATCGGCACTACGTTGCCAGAAATGTCGCAACGCTTGAGCAGGGCTGGGCTGACGCGGTGCGGAGGCTAAACGGCGGCAGCGTTCGTGAGCTGACATGCGTTGACCGTGTTGCAGTTGCTGGTCAAGCTGCTGGAAACTGGCTAATCGCTCGGCAGGCAAACGCTCCAAATCGTAATAAGTAATCGCTTCATCACACGTGTTGTGTTCGGCACCGATAAACCAAGTGTCATCAGGAATCACAATCCCACGCTCGGCCAGCAAAGCCCGCACTGCTGGGCGGTTGGCAATTGCGGCAAACAAACGCGCATTCGGCCCACCGTGGCGACCACTGCAAGCGCCGCAATCGTAAGCCGATAAATGCGGATTGTTTTGGCTGATTGAGCCATGACCGAGCAACACCACCCACTCGGCAAAACCATAGGTTAAACCGGTATTGCGCAAAAATCCGGCCACGCGGTCGGCTTGTTCTTGGTCGGTTAAACCTAGACGGGGATGTTCTGGGCTGGCGGTTGGTGCTTGATTGTCGGCTTTGAATTGCAATTCGGTGGCGACGGTTGGCGATACGGTTTCAGCCAATTTAGTCATTAAGGTTTGCTGAGCTTTCGGGAAAAAGCTTTTGCCCAGCAAGCCCGCCAAGGTTAGCGGTGCGATTAAGTTAATCAGCGGATAGGCCAATAAGGTATCGCGGCGTAAACCGTGATGGACTAAATCAGTGATGCGCTGTTTTAACTGCCGTCCGTGTTGATGGCGTTTAAGTTGGGCGTCTTGGCTGTGTTCTTCGACATTATGCGCTGGCGTCACCACCACCGGACACAACGGCGTCAATTTGACGTCATCCAAACCAAGATAATTAATCGCCAAACCAAAAAATCCCGCTGCGCCCAAGGTTTCGATATTGGGATTAAGTTCTTCCAAATGGCGGCGGATGCCTTCTTCACGATCATCCATACAAAACACCAGCTGCGCTTCAGGCCGTTGCTGACGTTGCGCCCAGCGGCCACGGTGGTGGTTTTCGTGTAAAGCTTGTAACAGGTTTTGCTGGTAATGGCGTTCGTATGCGACTAACCAAATTTGGCTACGTTGCGCTTGGCTGAATTGATCAATCAGCGCCAAAGCTTGTAACAAACTCGCGGCATCCATGCTTTGCAAAGCCTCGGTGCTGATATTTAAGGCTAAACACAGTTGCAACAAGCGCCAGCCGTGTTGATGAGCGGTTAATCCGGCATTGGCTTGTTGCTGTTGCCAATTGTTAATCCGCTGCGCTAATTCCGAACTGGCTTGGCGATTGATCGGTTTATCGGCTAATAAACTATGGCAGGCTTGTTGTAGAAATTCCGGCAATTGGCCGCTAAACGCTGCTTGTCTAATCGCCAGTTCCGGCAAATGGTGATTGAAGTAGCTATACAATTTGTCAAACCGCGCTTGGCCTAAGCCTAATTGCTGGCAAAGTGCCTGTAGATACAAGCGATCTAAAATCAGCCGCAACGCTAGATAATCGGCTAATTGTGGCTGAGTGTTGTCGTCGGCTTGATAGGCTAGATGCGTTTGTCGCCAGTTAATTAATCCCGACCAGCCTGGTAATTCCAAGGCTAAGCGTTGCAAATAATCGGCCCAGCGAGCTTGTGGAATCGCTAAGGCGGTGAGCTGTTGAATAATCGCCTCGACTGGCTCATCGGGCAATTCGGCGCGGATAGTTGGCCAATCGCTGAGTTCTTGGAAAATCGCTTGAGCATCGTAAACCGCACTTTGTCGCCAAGCTTGATATAAACCTAAAGTTTGCCGCTGCGGTAAGCGCCACGCCGCCATGCCT
>CAIZCB010000447.1 GCA_903931355.1 uncultured Pseudomonadota bacterium | reverse complement strand
GCTTGGCGTGGCAAAGCTTTAACCTCGGTGCAACACGCAATAGTGGAAGCCGAATTAGAGCGTTTTGCAGCTCGTCAAAATCGCCGCTTGATGTTGTCCAACTTTATGTCAGGCATGATGGTTGGTTTAGGTTTGTTAGGAACCTTTATTGGTTTGTTAGGCGCTTTGGCAGAAATCGGCAAGCTGATTGGATCATTCAACATGGCATCTGGCTTAATCGATCCGATTGCTGCGATTGGTGAATTGGTTAACCGCCTGATTGCACCCATGCAAGCAATGGGCGTGGCGTTTAGTGCTTCATTGTTCGGGGTATTAGGTTCCTTGATTATGGGTATGTTGATGGTGTCGGTAAAAGGTGCTTCCAGTGATTTAGTATCGCTGGTGCAATCAGACACCTCTTTTATCTTAGATGTCAATGAACCAGAAGTGGATAGCTTAGACTTTAATCCAATGAATGAAGCCTTAGCCGGTTTGGCTGAACAAGCACCTTTATTAAAAGGTCTAGGTGTTGCTTTAGACCAATCTGAGCGTCGGGTACGTGAATTATTAGCCGGTATGGGGCAATTATTTACCCACATTGACATTAATACAAAAAGCAATCTGCATTTAGTGGACTTATGTTCGCAACAGACAGAGTCACAACAACTGACACTGAAAACCTTAGAAGCGATGCAAACCAATCTTAGCCAGCTTCAAGCGCATCAAACTGTTTTGTCAGACTCAGCGACATTGACTAATGAAACCATCAAAACCCAGCAACAAACTTTAACCAGCTTATTGCAAGAACAAAACCAGCAAGTTGCACAACAACTGGCAGCACAGCAAGCCTTGTGGCAAAAACAAGCCACTATTCAAGAAGAATTAGGCTTGCAACAGCAAGAAGTGCTACAAAAAACCCAACAAACGCTATCGAACGAAGTAACAGAGCGTTTGCGTGATATTTACGAACTATGGCAAGAACAAGCCCAACAGCAAGATCAAATTGCTAATTTACGTCAGCAAAAATTGAATGCTACTTTAGCTTCCGAACAACAATATCGAGAACAGCAACTGCAACAATTTACCCAAGCCCAGCAAGCGAGTTTACAAACAATTGTTGAGCACGCAGACCAAACTTACCGTCATTTGGGCGAACATTTACAGCATTTTGAACGACTATTCCAAAAAATGGTTAATGGTCAAGAAGACGCTGAAGCAGGAAGAGTGCAATTTAACCGCTTGTTATTACAATCAATTGAAGGCATGACTGCGGATAGTCACGCCAGAATTGAGCTAAGCGCACAATTAAAAATGCTGTTTACTGAATTACAAGCACGTCAGGAGCAAATGAATCAAACCTTGACGATAGCTTTAAAAAACGATAAATCGTAATCCAGTTTTTAAGCACAAAATTAAGCAGCAAAACCATCGACAAACTTTGCACCAATGTCGATGGTTTTGAAAAATAACTAACAACTCAACTGCTTAATAAATTCAAAATTTAATCCCTATACGAGAGCGATCATGGCCGACATTTCAACCTTCAATGCCCAGTCATCAACAGCAAACGAAAACTCAGCTCAACCTGCAAAACCGGTACAAGTTATATCAGCCACCAATGCCGAAGCAGGACAAGCCCAGTTTAAATTGCCAGTGGCAGCCAGAGAGATTGTCAGTGTTGAAGTGGTTGACCTTGATTTGGTGTTGGTTTCACAAAGCGGCGAACGCTTTTTGTTACAACAAGGCGCTTTACAAGCCACCACTCATCCAGAATCTAAAATCGCTTTTAGTGATGGCGCTAGTGAATCGGCCGCTGATCAATTGAAAAAAGTCGGGGTATTCAAACCGATTACAGGCGGCAGTTTCCGTCTGCAAGCCAGTGATGCTAAACCCGATCCAGAGTCTAAAAATACAGGCCATGATTTTGGAATCGGCAAAGAACAGCAAGACAGTCAGAGTAAAGAAGCATCGGAAAAGCTAGAAGAAGTGACGCAAAAGCTTGAACAGATGGTTCAAATGATGCAGAGCGAATCCACCGAACAAAGCCAAAATCAATATAACGGCTTAGGCGAAGGTCTAGGCGCTGGTAAAGGCCCAGGTACTGGCATTACCGCTAATAATTTAGCCTCGCCAACCCCAGGCAGTACCCCACAAAAGAAACAAGATTTCACATCAAACTTCACATCAGACTTCACCTCGAATAACACCGCTGATTCAGAAAATTTAGCCAGCTATCAGCGTGGTTTGTATGGTAACGAAGTTTCCAAAGTGTCTAATGTGGTTGAATGGAATGGCATAGCGCCAACCAACACCCCATTTAGCGATACCTCGATAAGACTGATGTTGGCTGATAGCCCGTTGAAAGTAGTTGCCACCGGAGCTGGCCCTGTAGCGGTTAATTCAGCATGGACAGACAAGGTACTGAGTGACTTTTTAATGCCAGGTACTGCCAATGCGACTAGTTTAAAACTGACCTTATTGAGTCAAACCGGTGATTTACCACCGGGATTTTTAATCAATGGTCAACAACTCACTACTGCAGGCATTACCTTAGATGCCAAAGGCAGCTCAATTTTACGTCTGCCTTTGTCGTGGACCATTGCCGCAGACGGCAGCCAAGTCGCATCCAGCACCTTTAAAGTTGGCGTCCAGTTTTATGATGCTAGTGGTCATCCGCTTAGCGGCCAATCGGCACCGATCAATTTTTACTATGGCGACGTAAAAAGCAGTGCCGAAACCTTGGAAACCGATGTTAACGGTAACTTTATAATCAAATTACCTGCTTTTGGTGTCAGTTACGACATCACCGGTAAGGATGGTGTCGATGACACGATTTCCGGTGGTAATGGTGCCGATATTATTCACGGTTTAAGTGGCAATGATTCGATTAATGGCGGTGGCGGTGATGACACATTAATAGGTGGCGCTGGGGCTGACACGCTAGACGGTGGCACTGGTAACAATACAGTCAGTTACGCAGGTTCAGCCGCTGTCGAAGTCCATCTTGATGGAATGACCAGTAGTGGTGGCGACGCGCAAGGCGATGTCCTAAGCAATATCCAGAATTTAATCGGTTCTGACAATAACGATACCCTGATTGGCAATGCTCAAGATAACAAACTTAGCGGCGGCTCGGGCGATGACAATCTTCAAGGTGGTGTAGGCAACGATACGCTAAATGGTGGTGCAGGCAACGACATTCTAAATGGTGGTCAAGGTGCTGATGTGCTAGTGGGTGGCGCTGGTCAAGATACAGCCAGCTACGAAGTTGCAACAGACGGTGTCACTGCTTCATTAGTGTCAGGTGGATTAGCGGGTGATGCAGCTGGCGATACTTATAGCGGCATAGAAAATCTAATTGGTTCCTCCCATGATGATCAACTGATTGGTGATTACGCTAATAATCAGTTATCAGGTGGTGATGGTAATGACAGCTTGGATGGTGGTTCAGGTAATGACAGCTTAGAGGGTGGGGCTGGCGATGATTTACTGACTGGTGGCCAAGGCGCTGATTCGCTAGTAGGGGGTGAGGGTAACGATACCGCCAGCTACGCCAATGCAACTGGCGCAGTGCAGGTTTCTTTAGATGAAGTTGGTGTTGGGAATCAAGCAGAGGGTGATACCTACGACAGCATAGAAAATGTGATTGGTTCTATCTACAACGATACCTTGCAGGGTAATAGTGGCAGCAATCAATTGGACGGCGGGATTGGTAACGATCTATTAAAGGCTACGATTGGTGAAAGCGATACCTTAGAGGGGGGAATTGGCACTGATACTGTTGATTACAGCGCTTTCACGGATACGGTGACTATATCCTTAGCCAATCAAACAGCAATTTCTAGTGCCCAAACCGACACGCTAAAAAATATTGAAAATGTGATTGGTGGCACAGGTAATGACAGTATCGCCGGTGATGCTAATAACAATCTGCTGCAAGGTAT
>CAIZCB010000446.1 GCA_903931355.1 uncultured Pseudomonadota bacterium | reverse complement strand
CAATAGCCAGATAATCGTCAATATCAATGTGTTAGTTTTCATACTTAACTGTTAAGCGAATCAAGCAATGCCTGATTATCCGCCTAGATTTTTGATTGGGATTGCGAATATAGCACAGGCTTGATACTAAAACCTACCTGACCGCCTTAACTACCATTGCTTGCGCTAACCACCGATTTAACGATTTTCGGTGTCACAAACACCAATAACTCGGTTTTATCGTCCCTTTTGAAATTATCTCTAAACAGCCAACCCAAAACCGGCAAATCGCCAAACCAAGGTACGCTGTTTTTGTTATCCATATAATTGGATTCATAAACCCCGCCTAAAACCACCGTTTCACCATCTTCAACTTGGACTTTGGTTTTAATCCCGCGTTTATCAATTGCGACATTTTCTTGCCCACCTGTCACCACATTTTTGCCTTGCGAGTCACGGGTAATATCCAATTCCATAATCACACTACCGCCTGGGGTAATTTGTGGCGTTACATCCAGCTGTAACACAGCATCTTTAAAGTTGGTGTTAATAATATTGGCGGTTTGCGTCGTGTAGGGAATTTGAACACCTTGAGTAATGCTGGCTTTCACTCTATCGGTGGTCATTACCCGAGGATTTGCCATTTGCTCACCTAAGCCATCGCCCTGCATCGCTTGAATTTCAAGGTCGAGTAAGTAATTTGCCCCACTCGCTAAAGTCATGCCCAAAGTTGACATTCCACCGGTGGCGACTGCACTGGCCGCTTGCAAGGTATAGCCTAATTCGGCCAAGCCATCAGTTTGTTTATAACCAGTAGCCTTGGTGTTGGCGCCAAACTTCATACCCAACTCCCGCGCAAAACTAGTATTAGCAACCACAATTCGCGCTTCGATTAACACTTGCTGGACCGGCACATCTAGTAATTTGATCATATTGCGAGCTTCATCTAAGGCTTGCCGAGTATCTTTGATAATCAAAGTATTGGTTCGGGCATCAATAATCGCCGTACCGCGTGGTGACAATAACCGCGTGGCAATATTACTTTGCCCATTTTGACTCGTCATACTGCTACTACTGCCACAACCTCCACTTAAAACCGTCGGTGATGATACAGGCCCACCCGCTCCCGATTGCCCACCTTGACTGAGATTACCCAAACCCATCAGCACATTACAAATTTCAACCGCTTTCGCATAATGAATCTGAATATTTTCAGTTTTCAGCGGCTCCAATTCTTCAAAAACCTTTTTGGCATCCAACTCCTCTTGCTCGATTTTCATAATCTCAGCCACCGGTGCCACCATAATCACGTTACCGCTTTGGCGTTTTGCTAAACCTTTAGCTTTCAAAATCAAATCCAAAGCCTGATCCCAAGGCACATCGTTTAAGCGCAAAGTGACGTTACCCGCCACTGAATCAGCAGCGACAATATTAAGCTCAGTAAAGTCGGCCAAAATCTGCAATACCGAACGCACTTCGATATCCTGAAAATTTAAAGACAATTTATTGCCGCGATAAACTTTATTATCCCTTTGCCGCAGCTCTTTCTCAGCGGCATTGATGGGACGAAATGCGATAGTTAATAGTTGATTGGTTTGATCTGATGAATACTCGTAATTCTCGGTATTGAGCACAATGTTAATGCTGACATTCTGCCCTTGCTGGGTAGCGATAAAAGACTTTACCGGCGTGGCAAAATCTGACACTTCAAAATTATTAATCAAAGATTCTGGTAGCTTGGTATTTAATAAATTCAAGGTTATGCCGCCATTAGCTTGTTGACTATCAACTACGGTATTTTGTGCTGACAAGCCTAATAAAATTAGCCCTTCGCCCTTCAAACCTCGTCTAAAATCCACGCTCTTTAACAACTGTTGCGGCAAAAAACGATTAACCGCATCCTTATTTTTCGACGGTATTTCATTGGCTAAGGCGACTGAAATCTGTAAGCAAAACCCGATTAACACCCAAAATCGTTTTACATAAACACTCATAGCGAAATCTCTTTATTATTTGGCTAATATCAACACGGCGAGCTGTTCTCGCCATGTTCCAGGTTTATCAGGCACAATTTCCATCACTTCAATTTTGTCTTTGCTAATTCGGACAACATGACCATCATTCAGCCCTAGGTGATTACCGGTTTTAACGCGATGAATACTGGCATCTTGCGCTCGCACTAAAGCCCATAAGCCAGTTTGATTCGACAAAGTGCCGACCATTTTTAAGCCATCCATAGCATAAGTTTCCAAGGCCTCTTTCTTGCGTCGAAAATCAGGCTTAATGCCATTCGCGATTGACGTATCAAGCTGTTTAGACTGATTGCGGTTTTCAGGAAGTTGAAAAGGATCTCGCAAGCCATCGGCTTTAAAGACAAAATCATCAGCCACTTCCAAAGCGGGCAATGCCGCTAAAGGCAGTTTAGGTCTGGCTTTTACTTGTTCGATATAGGCTTCTAATGACTGCGAATCATCGCTATCACAGCCAAGCATCAACACCAAAATCAAAGCTAAGCCGATTTTGATAATCATGGTTTAGCTTCGTAATAAGTTTTAATCACTGCCGACATCAACATCACGCGCTCTTTATTCTGCGCTGCTATCGGTGCGATATTGACATCATGCACAGTAACCAATCTTGGCATTTCGGCCAAACTACTGACAAAAGCACCTAACTGTTGATACTGCCCCAAGACCTGAATATGAATAGGCAATTCCCAATAAAAGCTTTTGTAAACTTCGGGGTTGGGCTGAAACAATTTAAAAACCAAGCCATTGGCCGAACCCAGTTGGGAAATATCCGCCAACAAACTGGCAACCTCTGCTCGATTTGGCATTTGTTTTAGCGCTTGGCTCAACATCTGCTCTAGTTGCGCTTGCTGCTCTTGGTAATCCGGCAAATTAGCGGCTTTTTTCTGCTTAATTTCAAACGCTGTTTTCAAGCTAAACACTTGATTTTCAAATTCGGTTAATTGATTACGCTTTGGCAAAAGCTGGTAATAAATACCAACGATCAACACAATCACCACCACAAACGCTATAAGGCTGAACTTAATTGATTTCGGCCAACTACCCGCAGCGCTCAAATCCCAATCAATTTCAGCTAAATTCATAGCTCAGCGCCCCAGCTTGGCTGTCATTGAAAAATCGCCTTGGCCTTTAATAACAGTTAAAGTCGGGCTAGATAAGCAGCGCGAACTCTCAATCGCCCGCATAAAAGCTGAAACACTGGCATTTGAATCAGCTTTACCTTCAAAAATTAATTTGTCCGCTGTTTGAGAAAATTTAGTCAGGTAAACACCATCAGGTATTAATTGGGCTATTTCCACAAACAAATGCACTTGCTCTGGACGACTGGTTTGTATGTTTTGAATCAGTTGGATTTTGCTCAGTAGTTGGGTCTTTTTTTCTTCCAGCTGTTTAATTTCTTGAATGTTTTGATCCAATAAGACGATTTCATTTTGCAAAACCAACTGCTGATCTTGCTCTCGCTGTATTAAGCGATCTAGCTGGCTATCAATCACAACTAACACCAGCAAAGTCATCAAACTACTGACAGCTAAACCACCCCAAAATATTTTTTGCTGTTTTCGACGTAAAGTTTCGCGCCAAGGCAATAAATTAATGCCGCTCATCAATCAAAACTCCTCAACGCCAAACCGCAAGCCATCGTCAGCTTAGAAGCATCATGATTTAAAGTTTGTTGATTAATTCGGTTAGATAAGGACAGATGGGAAAACGGATTGGCAATATAAAAAGCTAACTTCAAATCGCTTGCCAATAATTGCTTAAGATCATCGATAACAGCACAACCACCAGTCAAAATCATCGCATCAATTGGATGTGAGCCCGTCGAAATGGCAAAAAACTGTAATAAGCGGGCGACTTGCTGCTTGATGCTGTTAATAACTGAAGCCGGCTCTTCGATTAACGACTGGCTACTAAATAGCTGTTCGCGGCTATAAATGCTTTTACCTTGGTACAAAATGTTTAGCGTACAAGTGGTTGCGCCAATATCCAGCAAGGCAATGGTTTGGTGTTTGATGGTATCGGGCAGCTGATCGGCTAATAAAATGAACGCCCTTTCTAAGGCAAATAGCTCAGTATCAACCACTGCAGTTTTCAATCCGGCAAAAGTTAATGCTGCGACTCGCTCTTCAACATTTTCCCGCCTAGACACCACCAGCAACACATCCAGCAATTTGGGATTATTTTCAGACACACCCTGAATTTCAAAATCAAAGTTAACGTCTTTTATTGGATAAGGAATGTATTCTTCGGCATCGTTGATGATTTGCCGCTCAATTTCATCCTCAGACAATATCGCTGGCAACGTAATGATTTTGGTCATTACCGCCGCACCGGATACCGCAACACAAGCCTGCTTAAGCCGAGTGCCTGATAATTGCAGCGCGGTCTTTATCGACTGAGCAATTAATTGAATATCGCAGAAATTTTTATCAACGACCGCCTGTTCTGGCAAAGGCACCACAGCATAACTTTCTAAGGTAAAGCCGCTACTATCACGCGTTAACTCCAGCAACTTGATTGCCGTTGTGCTGATGTCGATACCTAACATGGCAGACTGATTGTTGCGAAACCAGCTCATCAATTAACCTT
>CAIZCB010000445.1 GCA_903931355.1 uncultured Pseudomonadota bacterium | reverse complement strand
GCTAGTGCTTGGCATGATAAAACCAAAATGGATTTTAATTTGGGTCGAGAATCCAGGCCGTTTGCCGATTACCATGATTAGCATGGTGTTGTTTATGATTTTTGCAGTGATGTTTGGCGAAGGTAATAAACAATTAAAACAAGAAAAAGAGAAGCAACAAGCAACTCAGCAAATTACCAAACCGGCTAATGAAGTGCCTGATTTGCATTAAAGTTGACTTCGACTTCGCTCAGCCAACGCGCTGATTGCGATTAGAGCTAGTCGATTAGTTGTCGCTGACAAGCCTCGAAAAATCTTTATTGCACCTAAATGGGCAATTGGTATTCAATGCCATTTCGAGGCTTGTTTAAAGCCTAATAGCGGAGATCAACATGAATCAATATCAACAAGTGCGTAGTAATCTGATTGACATGCTGGAAGAGCTTGATGACAGGCTAACCAAAATTACCAGTGACGTTAAACACGAAGATCACCCAATAGAACAAGATTTCGCAGAACAAGTGACTGAAACCGAAAACGACCAGGTTTTAGATGCTTTGGGCAATTCAGCGCGGGTTGAGGTCGAAAAAATCAAGCAAGCTATTTCCCGAATCGATGCGGGGACTTACGGTTCTTGTGTCTCGTGCGGTGAAGCGATTAAACCTGACCGATTAGCGGCAATTCCCTACACCAATCTCTGTATTAATTGCGCTCAGCAACAAGCGTAGTTTTCACTATTCAAAATCGTCTTGCTTAACTATCTTTGCCTAAGTGTTATTTCACTTCTGGCGAGGTATTTAAGCGATGGACATCACCGAATTATTAAATTTCGCAGTTAAAAATCAGGCATCAGATTTACATTTATCGGCTGGCTTGCCGCCAATGCTGCGAATTGATGGCGAGATTCAATCTATCAATCAAGCTGTGTTGGATCAAAAAACCCTGCAAGCATTGATTGAACAAATCACCACCGAACAACAACGCCGCGAATATCAGCAACAGCTGGAAATTGATTTTTCCTTTGCATTAGCTGATGTCGCTCGGTTTCGGGTTAATCTGTTCAATCAGAATCGCGGTACGGCGGCGGTGTTTAGGGTGATTCCATCAGAAGTGCAAAGTTTAACGTCGCTAAATGCACCGCCATTTTTCGCAAGCCTATGTGAAAAACCGCGCGGCCTAATCTTGGTGACTGGCCCAACCGGATCGGGAAAATCCACTACCTTAGCGGCAATGATTGATCAGATTAATTGCCAGCAATCAGCCCATATTTTGACAATTGAAGACCCCATTGAATTCGTCCATCACAGTCAAAAATCCTTAATCAATCAACGCGAAGTACATCGCGATACACAAAGTTTTAGTCAAGCCTTGCGCTCTGCTTTGCGAGAAGATCCTGACATTATTTTGGTCGGCGAAATGCGTGACTTAGACACGATTCGATTGGCTTTAACCGCTGCCGAAACCGGCCATTTAGTCTTTGCCACCCTGCATACCTCATCAGCTGCAAAAAGCATTGATCGGATTATTGATGTATTTCCAGCGGCTGAAAAAGACCTGATTCGGGCTATGTTGTCGGAATCTTTACAAGCGGTGATTTCGCAAACCTTATTGAAAAAAGTCGGCGGTGGCCGAGTTGCCGCCCATGAAATTATGCTTGCCACGCCAGCGATTCGAAATTTAATTCGAGAAGGCAAAGTCGCGCAAATGTATTCGGCAATCCAAACCGGTCGCCAGTACGGGATGCAAACTTTGGATCAAAGTTTGAAAAGCTTGCTTGATCAAGGCTTGATTGAACCAGCAACCGCATTCGCCAAGGCGGTTAATCCTGATAGCTTCGGTTAAACTATAAGCTTTCGTCAAACTCAGTCGGCTTTCAATCTGTATGTTCAAATTCGTTTCAAGCAAACAACGTTTATTCCTATTCACTTTATTATTGTGCGGTTGCGCGAATCAGCCGGAAAAAGCCGATCAAAATCCTAGTAGAGCCAAACTTAATCCGCCGCCAGCTACGCCACAGGTTATAGATTCACGAGTGTTTTTGAGTGTCGGCGGCTACAGCGCCAATCAAGTCAGCGGCGATTACGCTAACTATCCGGCCTTGAATCAATTTATTGACAGCATGGTGCAAAAACACGGCTTTAACCGTGACTATTTAAACGGCTTATTCTCCAACGCTAAACGTAAGCAATGGACGCTGGATTATTTAGCCAAGTCAGATCAACATCTAAAAGGCAAACCGGCGCAAGGTGGGTGGAGCAAGTATCGCGCTCAGTTTTTAGATGATAAACACATCAATAGCGGCGTCAGTTTCTGGCAGAAATACCAAACCACGTTGCAACGCGCCAGCCAGCAATACGGGGTTCCGGCTGAATACATTTTGGGAATTATGGCGGTGGAAACCACTTTTGGTGGCTTCGTTGGCAATCATCGCGTTCTTGATGCCTTAACCACCTTAGGCTTTGACTATCAACGCCGTGGCGAATTTTTCCGTAGCGAATTAGAAAACTTTTTAATCATGACCCGCAGTGAAGGTATTGATCCCGGAAAACCGGTCGGTTCGTTCGCTGGCGCAATGGGCTTGGGGCAATTTATGCCGGGTAGTTTTTTGAAATGGGCGGTGGATTTTAACGGAGATGGCCGCCGTGATTTATGGAACCCCGAAGACGCTATCGGCAGCGTTGCCAATTATTTTTCCCAACATGGCTGGCAAGCTAATCAACCGGTGGTTTCAGCAACTCGTGGTAATTACGGTGGTGTGGGAAATCTGGAAGCTGGTATCGAGCCACAATATCCACTGCCAACCTTAACTCAAGCGGGTATAGAACCGGTTGAACCGTGTCGCTGTGATTATCCGCTGCGGTTATTGCTATTAAGACATCATAACCATGACCAATATTTACTCGGCCACCCGAATTTTTACGTGATTACTCGTTATAACCACAGTACTCATTATGCGATGGCTGTGCATGAATTGGCGCAGGCGATTAAGACGAAATTTAGTGTAATTTCAAAAAGTTAATAAGCTGCATTTACACATCAGTTACTTAAGTTCTGTGATATGTTTTTGGATATAAAAAAATAGGAGCTATCGATGTCAAATTTGTTATCGGCTTTACAGCAACAAAAATCGCGCATTATCGATATTGCCAGTCAATATCATGCTGAAAATATTCGTGTTTTTGGCTCGATTGTTCGTGGCGAAGAGAGCGATGATAGTGATATTGATTTTTTAGTCGATTTTTTGCCTGGCTCAACACTGATAGAACAAGTCGGCTTGATTAACGAATTATCAGCGGCTTTAGGGCGTAAGGTCGATGTCGTCAGTGAGAGAGCCTTAAATAAATATCTTAAGCAACGCGTGTTACAAGAAGCCGTGTCGCTATGAAAGATCGCACTATTTTTATTGCCGCTGCACTAGAAAGTATTTTGTTAATAAATGAGTATGTAGCTGGCTATGATTGCGAACAGTTTTTGAGGGATAGGAAAACTCAGGATGCTGTTATTCGCAATTTGGAGGTTATCGGTCAAGCACTAAAAGATTTTGGCATTGATGAGTTAGAACAAAAGCAACCTGAAATGCCTTGGCGGAATATTGCCGGAATGCGTAATGTTTTGGCCCATGAATATCTGGGCGTCGATCCCGTTATGATTTGGGATACGGTTAATACCCATCTTGATGAACTTGAGCAAGCATTAGAATCTTTGATCCGGTAACGTCAATTATCGATCTGAACATTGCCTGTTTCTGCAAAACTTTTGATTTTTTAATGCAGGACTCCTCCTAAAAAATGCTACTCGATTTTTCTCTTAATCAAATCTTACTAATCTGCCTATTGTTTATTTGGGCTGGCTTTGTCCGTACAGGACTGGGTTTTGGCGGCGCGGCATTGGGTTTGCCGTTGATGCTGTTCATTCACAGATCGGAAGAGCGTCGTGTAGGGAAAGAGTGTCTTCGCCTGT
>CAIZCB010000444.1 GCA_903931355.1 uncultured Pseudomonadota bacterium | reverse complement strand
CCCCCAGCAAAAGCTTTGGAGCGCAGGATTCAAGCGGCGGTCGGGTGGGCTTTCTTTTGGTTACTTTTCTTTGCCCAAACAAAGAAAAGTAACTCGCTTGTCGGTGCGAGAACCGACATCAAAATAAGCCTCGCAAAGCGAATCCTTGTTTGATAATCCACTTTTTAGTTTGCCCAATACACACCGCAAAATGATCCAAGAAACCCTAATCACCACCATCAACCCCCAAGGCCAAACCCACATCGCGCCGATGGGCGTGCATGTCGAAGGTGATGATTACATTATCCTGCCATTCAAACCCTCAACCACCCTCGACAATCTGTTAAACACCGAAACCGCGGTAATCAACTATTGCGACGATGTACGAATTTTTGCCGGTTGTTTAACCGGACGCCGTGATTGGCCATTAAGTCCCGCTGAAACTATCAAAGGCTATTTTTTAAGCGCTAGCTTGGCGCACAGCGAGTTGCGTTTACAGCGAGTTGAAGACGATGTATTACGCCCCAAGCTGATTTGCCGCGTGGTGCATAGCGTCAATCATCGGCCATTCCAAGGCTTTAATCGCGCCCAATATTCAGTGTTGGAAGCAGCGATTTTAATCAGCCGTCTGGATATGTTGCCGTGGGACAAAATCCAGTCCGAACTGGATTATTTACGAATTGGTTTTGAAAAAACCGCCGGCGAACGCGAACGCCAAGCTTGGGATTGGTTAATGGCGGTGATTGAACAACATCAACAGGCTAAAGGCTTACTATGAGTGCGATGTTAGCCAGTGTTAACAGCTTGCCAGAAGCTTTGTTAGTACAAGGTTTCGCTGCGGATATTATCGATTTGAAACAGCCAGAGCAGGGCGCATTAGGCGCTTTGGCAACCGAGCTTGTCGCGCAGATTGTTCAGGCATTAGCCCCTGAAACCACTGTCAGCGCCACTATTGGCGATATGGCAATGCAACCGCAAACCGTGTTTGATGCAGTGCAAGCGATGGCCGCGACTGGGGTGGATTTTGTCAAAATTGGCTTGTTTCCCGAAGGCGATACCTTAGCCACGATTCAGCGCTTGGCGGTAATTACTCAACAAGGCACAGCATTAATTGCGGTGTTATTTGCCGACGCTAAGCCAGATTTTGCTATTTTGGATGCCTTAGCCACCGCCGGATTTCGCGGCGCGATGTTGGATACCATGCACAAAGGCCAAGGCTCATTAACCGATGTTTTGTCATTAACGGTTTTAAACGATTTTGTCCAACGCTGCGCCAACTTGGGCTTACTCAGTGGTTTGGCGGGTTCTTTGCGCGAGTCGGATGTGACAGTTTTATCGCCGCTCAACCCTGATTATCTGGGCTTTAGAGGCGCGTTGTGTCAACAACAATCGCGCACCGCCCAGCTGGACAGACAGCAAATCGCTCGCATTCGCTACTTAGTCAAATAAACCATGCATAACGCCTTAATTCAAATGACCGCGCTGATGTTGCTGGGCGCGAGTTGGCGAGTGTTTTCGCCGAATCAATTACAGGCCGACCAAACTCGCTTGGTATTAACCACCACCGTGTATTATTTTTTTCTGCCAGCGATGGTGTTGTCGGTATTGTGGCAAGCCGAGTTAGGCAAACAATCGCTGCAATACAGCTTGCTGGGTTGTTTGAGTATTTTGGTTGGCATCGTTTTAAGCTGGCTGCTTGCCAAACTGTTTCGCTTCAAAAAGCCGCAAACTGGCGCCTTAATTTTGGCCGCCGCTTATCCGAATGTCACTTATCTGGGCTTGCCGGTTTTAGAACAAACCTTCGGCAGCTGGGCGCGGTCGGTGGTGATTCAAATTGATTTATTCGCCGCCGCGCCGATGGTGTTTAGCTTAGGCATCGCCATTGCTAGACATTACGGCCAAGACCACGCTGCCGATCAAGGCAAATCTTGGCTAGGCTTTTTTAACGCGCCACCATTTTGGGCGGCGTTGATCGCGGTTTTACTCAACAAAACTGGCGTTCCAGCGCCTAGTTGGTTGCTGGGTTTATTAGACAAAATGTCGTCAGCAGTTGCACCGTTGATGATTTTTTCTTTGGGTTTAGCATTAAGTTGGCGCGGGGTGCCGTTGCGAAATTTAAGCTATATCGCTCCCGTCGCAATCATCAAATTATTGCTACTACCAATCTGGGCGATTTGGATGGTGAATTGGCTGGATTTGGCGCAAGACTATCGAGCCGCCGCGGTGATGGATATTGCCATGCCGAGTATGGTGCTGGGGATTGTGTTTTGTGATCGTTATCAACTGGACAGCGCTTTGTATGCCGCCACCGTCACCATAACCACCGCATTAAGTCTGCTCAGTTTGCCGTTTTGGTATAGCCAATTATTATGAAACCAATCGCCGAAATTTTTTCTCAAGGTGAAGAAGTCGTCACCGGCCAAACCGTTGATAGTAACGCCGCTTGGTTATCCCAACAGCTAAACGGGCTGGGATTTGCGGTTAAACGCCACACTGCAGTCGGTGACAATTTAGCGGATTTGGTGGCCTTAATCGGTGAAATTGCCAACCGCGCCGATTGCTGTATTTGCACTGGTGGATTAGGGCCGACGATTGATGACTTAACTGCCGAAGCGGTTAGTGTTGCCAGCGGTCAAGCTTTGCAATTTGACCCAATCGCTTTAGCGGCGATTGAACAGTATTACGCTTGTCGGCAAAGAATCATGCCACCCGCCAACCGCAAACAAGCAATGTTGCCGCAGGATGCAATTCGGATTGATAACCCAGTCGGTACCGCGCCGGGTTTTGCCTTGCAAATTCAAACTTGCTGGTTTGTGTTTTTACCTGGGGTTCCAGCGGAAATGAAGGCGATGTTCAGCCAGCAAATCGTCCAGCAATTACCACAACGCTTTGAATTACAAGCCGATTGCTTAGTCACTTTGCGTAGCGTTGGCATCGGCGAGTCAGCGATTCAGCAACAATTACAAGACTTTAAATTACCCGATGCCGTACAACTGGGGTTTCGCGCCGCAGTTGATGAAGTACAAACCAAATTACTGTTTCCAGCTGATTTTCCTGAAACCGAGAAACAAGCTTGCGTCGCACACGTTCGGCAATTAATTGGCGATTATGTATTTGCGATTGATGGATTGACGGGCGAGGAGGGCGATTTGCTGACGGTGATTGATCGCTCAATCCAGCAACGCCAATACAGCCTTGCATTATTAGAAACCGCCAGTCAGGGCTTGATTGCCGCCCGTTGTTTGGGACGTGATTGGTTAAAGTCAGTTTCGATTCAGTTGCAATCACTCGATAGCGATTCAATAAAGCAACTCGCCAGCCAATTACAGCAAAGCCAACAAACTGATTTAGCCTTAGTGCAACTTTACACCGGCACTGCCAGCGACTACCGCGACAAGCAGCAAGCCATCGTGCTTTATAATGCCTTACAAACCCCAGACGGCATTTTCACCAGCCAAAATACCATTGCTGGCAGCCAAACTTACAAACAAACCCAAGCCGCGATGATGGCCTTGGACTTACTCAGACGTTACCTACAAAACTCATGCCTTTAATTCGCTTAAATAATGTATCGATTGCCTTCGGCACCCACGCTTTGCTCGACAACGCGGCTTTTCAACTCGATGCCGGAGAGCGGGTCGGTTTGCTAGGCCGAAATGGTGAAGGCAAATCCACCTTGATGAAAATTATCGCCGGCGATATTCCCGCCGATCATGGCGAAATCTGGCGACAACCGGAATTGCGTTTAGCTTGGTTAGAGCAGACGCCGAATCTGGATGTTGAAGACACTATCTATGAAGCAGTCGCTGGCGGCTTAGGTGAACTAGGCAAAACCATCAGCCTTTATCATCAGTTATTAACCCACATGGATGGCAGCGAGCAATCCTTGCAAGCCTTGGGCGATGTCCAGCATAAGCTGGAAGCGGCTAATGGCTGGGCGTTTCAAACCCGAGTCGAAGCAATTTTAAGCAAATTGCAATTACCCGCCGAAGTCAAAGTCGGCAGTTTATCCGGTGGTTGGAAACGCCGCGTGGCTTTGGCGAGAGCCTTGGTGATTGAGCCGGAAGTGTTATTGCTCGACGAACCAACCAACCATCTGGATTTTGAAAGCATTGCTTGGTTGGAAGAACAAATTTTAGCCTTCCAAGGCGCGGTATTGTTTGTCACTCACGACCGGGCGTTTTTGCAAAAACTAGCGACACGGATTATTGATTTAGATCGTGGTCAATTGGTGTCGTGGCCGGGCAATTATCAGGATTACTTAGTTCGTAAAGCCGCCGCATTAGAAGATGAAGCTAATCAAAATGCCGAGTTTGATAAAAAACTCGCCAAAGAAGAAGCTTGGATTCGCCAAGGGGTTAAAGCGCGTCGTACTCGTAATGAAGGCCGTGTTAGAGCCTTGAAAAAACTCCGCTCCGAGCGCAGCGAACGCCGCAATACCCAAGGCACCGCGAAATTAGCCTTATCAAAAGGCGATTCATCCGGCAAAAAAGTGGTAGAAGCGGTCGATGTCAGCTTCCAGTATCAAGACAAAGTGATACTGAAAGATTTTTCATTATTGGTTGAGCGCGGCGACAAAATCGGCTTAATCGGCAATAACGGTGCTGGTAAATCGACTTTGTTGAAATTGTTATTAGGCCAATTGCAACCGACTCAAGGCACCATTGAATTGGGCACCAATCTGCAAATTGCCTATTTTGACCAATTGCGTGAACAGCTCGATCCTGAAATGTCGGTCGCTGACAGCGTGTTAGATGGCGGTGAATTTGTCGATACCGCCGAAGGTAAACGCCATGTAATGTCGTATTTAGCCGACTTTTTATTTGCCCCAGCTCGCGCCCGTTCGCCAGTTAAAAGTTTGTCGGGTGGTGAAAAAAATCGTTTGTTATTAGCGCGGTTATTTACCAAAACAGCTAATTTAATCGTCATGGACGAACCGACTAATGACTTGGATTTAGAAACCTTGGAGATTCTCGAAGAGAAATTAGTTGATTATCAAGGCACTTTATTATTAGTCAGCCATGACCGTGAATTTTTAGATAATGTCGTGACCAGTGTTTTAGTATTTGAAGGCGAAGCGCAAGTTAATGAATATATCGGCGGTTATGCGGATTGGTTTGCATTAAAAGAGAAAACCCAAAAAGCCGCTGCAGCCAAAATAGCCGAAGAAACCGTTAAAAAAGAAAAACCAAAATTGGCGCCGGTTAAAAAACTCAGTTTTAAAGAACAGCGTGAATTAGAGCAATTGCCGCTGAAGATTGAAGAGCTAGAAAATCTGCAAGCTGAATTGAACGCGAATATTAATAGTGCTGAGTTTTATAAGCAAAGCGCAGAAGCGGTCGCGGCTTGTTTGGAACGGTTAAAAGCGACTGACGAGGAATTAAGCGCGGCTTATTTGAGATGGGATGAGTTGGAGGGGGTATAACCAACCAGTCTGAATATTACGACATAAGCTTTCGAAGGTATGCGATGCATACCCTACACGCGATAATGTGTGCTCAAATAGGTTGTGCCGAGCCAGCGGCGAGGCGCAACGGTCGCGAGCGATGCGCCTCCTTGCGTCGGCAGCATCCTAGTGAGTT
>CAIZCB010000443.1 GCA_903931355.1 uncultured Pseudomonadota bacterium | reverse complement strand
TTCTCCGCGCAGGTATAAAAAGCCTTGTTGAGCGCCAATAATCGCTGCACAAATCGTCATGCCTTCAAATACTTGGTCGGCATAACGATGTAATAAAACCCGATCTTTAAAGGTGCCTGGCTCGCCTTCGTCGGCATTACAGACTACATAGCGTTGTTGACTGGCTTCTTCTGCACAAAATTTCCATTTCTGCGCGGTTTTAAATCCGGCACCACCTCGACCACGCAAACCTGATAAATCAATTTCCGCCAAACTGGCGGCTAAGCCTTTGGTAAATGTTGCTTGTAAGCCCGTTGCTTTTTCAATCGGCGCACTGAGCAATAAATCGACTTTGCGGATTTGATCGGCAACGGTAAATAATTCTGGCGGCCATTCGCTGATAGGTTTTTGTGCTTCGATGAGCGTAGCAATAGTGTCGATGCTGGCGTAACTAAGATTTGGCAGGGCATAGCCATTGATTAAAGCCGCAGGGCCTTGATCACAAAGCCCAGTACAAGAGGTGTTATTTAAGCTGACTAAACCATCGGCACGAACTTGGCCTAACTTTAGCTGCAGTTTTTGTTCTAAATAAGTGGTTAAATCGGTCTTACCCAACATGCGATCAGTAATCGAGTCGCTGAGTAAAATCTGATAACGGCCTTGTGGTTTTAAATTAAAAAAACTGTAGAATTCGATAACGGCAATGATTTGGGTTCTAGCAATCCCTAATTCATCAGCCAAATCATCAATGGCTTGATGTGGAATATGCTGATATTGCTGTTGTATTTTTCGCAATATTTCTAAAAGCCGCTCTGGTTGATAGGCTATTTCGGTTAGCGCTGCTTGCATAAAATTTTTCATCGCATCATTACCTGTTTAGGTTGACTTCCTTTTATGACTCATTCGAAAAAATCTGTTTTTAAGTCGGCTTTAGATTTTGACGGTCGGCAGATGGCTGTTTGCTTGGCGATGATTGCTGAACAAAATAAATTGTTAGCCATTGTTAAAACGGCATTGCCAATCGAGATTGCTAAATCGGTCAGTCATTGTGTCCGATCTAAGCAACGCTTGCTACTGTATACCGAGTCTGCATCATGGGCATCACAGCTTCGCTTTTACCATCAGGCCATACTAAACAAATTAGCCGAAACTGAATATAA
Organism: uncultured Pseudomonadota bacterium; assembly: GCA_903931355.1. GTDB lineage: Bacteria > Pseudomonadota > Gammaproteobacteria > Methylococcales > Methylomonadaceae > Methylomonas. Next base: position 1,860 of record CAIZCB010000443.1, on the reverse strand, counting down.
AAATATTCAGGGTTTACAGGTAAAAATACAACCCAAAACCATTGAGCAAAAGACAGGCAGACTATTACTTATTCCATCAGCGAAAAATATCCGCATGATTCAAGAACAGGTAAAAGATCAAGAACAGGATGTGTTAAGTCAGGCGTTATTGCGATTAAGCAATACATTGGAAAAGCGGTTAAAAGCGAAAGGCTAATAACCGCTTTGAGATAGGTTTATGCAGCAGAAACCAAATTTTGCGCTGAACGCATAAATGAAATAGGGGATTGATCAGCATCAGTAAATGATACTTTCTCCCATGCTTCTGGATTTTCTAATAAGGCTAGCAACAATTTATTGTTAAGTGCATGACCCGATTTAAAACCTTGATATTCGCCGATCAAACTGTGACCGAGCAAATAAAGATCGCCAATCGCATCAAGAATTTTATGCTTTACAAATTCATCGGCATAACGCAAGCCATCTTCGTTAAGTACGCGATCTTCATCAACAACGATAGCGTTATCCAAACTACCGCCTAGCGCCAAATTGTTCTCACGTAAGAATTCAATATCTTTCATAAAGCCGAAGGTTCTGGCACGACTCACTTCTTTTACAAAGGTTGTCGATGAAAAATCCATCACCGCCGTTTTAAGATGCTCAGAGAATGCAGGGTGTTCAAAGTCGATAGTAAATGTCACTTTAAAACCATCAAATGGTTCAAAAGCCGCCCATTTATCACCATCTTCAACCCGAATTGGCTGTTTAATGCGGATGTAATGCTTAGGAGCATCTTGTTCAACAACACCGGCCGATTGTAATAAAAATACGAAAGGGCCTGCGCTACCATCCATGATAGGCACCTCGGGCGCACTAACATCGATAATTGCATTATCAATACCTAAACCAGCAAGCGCAGATAAAAGATGCTCAACGGTAGAAACCTTAACTCCATCGCGAACTAGGGTTGTTGATAATTTAGTTTCACCCACATTTTCAGGACGAGCTTCTATAGTAACGGGGGTTTCCAAATCGACACGACGGAAACAGATACCTGCATTAGGTTCTGCAGGATGCAAAGTTAAATACACTTTGTCACCGGTATGCAAACCAACACCTGTAGCTCTAATTGTGTTTTTTAAGGTTCTCTGTTTAATCATGAATACTGATAAATAGGAAAAAAGACGTGGAAGTCTATCATAATTTAAAAGATAGACTTCCACGGCCTGGCTTTTCAGCCTGATTTAACAAGCTTAGTCGGCCTGACGTCTTAAAAATGCAGGAACATCTAAATATTCCAAATCAACGTCGCTACCTCTTGGCTGAGCACCAAAACGAGTTTCACGTGTTGATTCTTGTTTTTGCTGACGAATCACAGTTGGTTTATCTAATTGATCATAATTCAGTTCACCAGCCGCTACTTTTTTTACCAAGTTTATTGGGGCATTGGCTTTATTTTTTTCACCCATACCAGTAGCAACAACGGTTACTTTTAACTCATTCCCCATATTCGGGTTAACTGCCATACCAATTTTGATATCAGCTTCATCGGATGCAAAAGCATGCATGATGCCACCAATTTCATTAAACTCGTTTAATCCTAAGTCACCGTTAGATGTGACATTAACCAAAATACCGCGTGCACCTTGTAGGTTAATTTCTTCCAGTAATGGACATGCAATCGCTTTTTCTGCAGCGAAGCGCGCTCGATTTTCACCGCTGGCCACTCCTGTACCCATAATTGCACTGCCATTGTTACTCATCACGGTTTCTTGTCCCGGCAGGTTATGGCTTCTGCTATTCGCATCATTACTATCAATGCCGGGGAGGAGGCTATGATTAGAGTTAACTCTAATAGACCCATTACATTAGAGTTTCCTG
>CAIZCB010000442.1 GCA_903931355.1 uncultured Pseudomonadota bacterium | reverse complement strand
GTGGCTGAACCGCATAATGAAATTCAACATGAGCGTTGTTTTGCTCGTCAAAACTAACTTGTCCGGCCTCTAAAGGCTGCAAATCTTGATCGTGGTTATTGACCCGCAATTGCTTAGCTAATAATTGCGCGATATTCGGTTTTGCTGCCTCGCGTTCGGCATCGCTCACTTCAGCATCTAAATCGCTGTCCATCGGCGCAAAAGCTTCAATATCTTGCAAAGCAAAAGTGATTTTTACATCCATTTGCTCGGCGTTTAGCACTACATCAATCGAGCTTAAACCGGGAGCATGTGCAGAAGCAGCACTTGATTGCAGCAACAATAAAGCCGCAATCAAGCATTGCGCGAAGCCAGAAAATTTCAAATTAGTCATGGTGTTTAAGCGGCTTTGCGTTTAATGGTTAGGAAATAAGCCAAGAAAATCAGGCCGATTAATAGCACGATGCCGCCAGCAATCATGGCGATTTCTTTGATGGTTAAGGCATTAGGATCAACACCTACTTCCAGCGGCACGCGGAATTTATCGTCATCTTCCATCGCTTCGCCGATCATCAAATACAAAACGTAATCGCCGTTTTTATCAATTTCAGCTTGTGCTTCTACCGCACCGCGTGGATACAGTTTGCTTGGAATTTCAGCGACAGTACGAATTTCGCGAATGTCATCAGGGGCTTTTTGACCGGTTTTTTCGACTTCAACGATGCGAATGCCGATTGGGGTAGTGCGGATGTCGCGATCAATTAAATCAGCAGTGAAAAACATTTTGCCCGGACGCGGAATTTGTTGGCAGTAAGGCACAAATGCGGCTTTGGCATCTTTGCTAACATCGTCTTTGCCAGGCTGAATGTAGGCACTGAAATGCACAGCGTAAAAATCATTAGCAATGATGCAATCCAATTCAGGGCGGTTGCCAACTGGGCTGGAGGTATTTTTGTTGAAGTTAATGCCTAATTTATCGCAGCCAAGCAACGAGAAAACGACCAACAGCATTGCAACAATGCGGAAATGATTTAAGTGCGGTTTTTTCATGGTGTTTAAAACTCAAAAAACAAATGACAAAGGAGGGTAAAACGCAGCGTTGATCCTACAAATGGAGTGGCAGATTTTCCGTTCGTCCTGAGCTAGTCGAAGGATGAATGGAAAATCTACCGCTTATCCCGTTAAGCCGTTCATGCTTCGACAAGCTCAGCACGAACGGCTTAACTAAGGCATGACAATTACATAGGCATCTTGCGATTTATCTAATTATTAAGGTTTTATCGTAAATTCAAATTTACCAGTAACGATATGAGTATCTTCGGAAACTACGCGATAGCGGATGGTGTAAGTGCCTGGGGCTAAATTGGGAACAGTGGCGTAAATGTGTGAGCCATCGGTAAGGCCTTGAGCAACATCGTGATTATCAACCCGTTTGCCAGCGCTATCGATCACCGCCACCGCTTTGTATTCGCTACGTACCGCATCGTTAAACCATAAATCGACTTGTTTAGGTGATTGGCTGATGGTTTCGTCTTTTGCGGGTTGCGATTTCACTAAAATCGCATGGGCAAAAGCCGGTAATGGGCTTAGCAGTGCGGTCAATATCACAGCCGGTTTTATTATTTTTGTTATGCTCAGTTTGTTCATGACAACCTCTTGTCTCAGAAAATCATTGAATCACGGCTGATAGCCAGTGTTTAGTTTTATCCGCTTGCTGCTCAGTCCACAGCGCCAGCCAACCATTTTTAGTGGCAACGATTCTTGGATACGAAGCCGAAATGCCGACGGTTGATAATAATAAAGGTGTAGACCATAGCTTACCGTTATCCATCGAATCGGCCAGCATCACTGTCGAACCTTCTGGCCCCATAGCATCCCAAATCATCGCCACTCGCTGCGAGTCTAAGGCAGCAATATCGCCATGAAACGCACCGCTACCGGCGGCAACCGCTTGTGGTTGGCTCCAGCTTTTACCATTATCGGCAGATTGTAAATGATACAGGCCGGCTTGGTTTTCTGCGCCTGTCCAAATCACGCTATGGATTTCGCCATCTTTGGCTTGGCTAATCCCGCCGCCATTATGAGGGCAACCTTCAAACTTCCAGTTAAATTCACCCACGGTGCTGAGGCGTTGCCAAGTTTCGCCGTTATTGGTGGATTGCGCCAAAGCCATGTCGCGAAATTCCATATCGCGATACAACACATTGACTTGGCCTTGGTCATTCACTAATAAGCGATTCCAACAGCATGAGCAGCTGGATTGATCTAAGGTTTGTGATAATTGCCAATGTTGTCCGCTGTCGGCAGAGCGCGCATAGCGTAAGCCTTGGTAAGCATTTTCTTCTCTATCATCCAGCCAGACTAAATGAAAATTGCCTTGAGCATCGGCGGCTAAATCGTGATGGGATTGGTCGATTTCAGCGCCAGTCGGATTGCTGCCGCGTTGCCAAGTTTGGCCGTCATCGTTGGAATAAATCGTTACCAGCGGCCCCATGCCAGGAATTTCGCCAGTGGTTTGCCAGATCACGACACGTTGATTGCCGGAACTGGCGATTTGTATATCGTTGCCGAGTTTAGATTCGACCGGCAAATTAAAAGCAGCGCCAATATTTTGCACCGCTGACCAGCTTTGACCGCCATCTTCCGAGTGTAAATAGCCGATTAAAGTTTGTTTGCTATTCCCGGCTTGTGCGGTAATTACGGCATGAAGATTGCGTTTATCAACATAAATATCGAAGCCAGTAATGGCTTGAAAATCACCGGCATCAGCAGCGAGAGGGCTGGCAATAGTAATTTGCCGAGCTCTATTAGCGTTGTTCGGTGAACAAGCTGACAACGCGATGCTTGCCGCAATGCTCACCCAGCTTTTTAGTTTTAAATCCGACATACGCGCTACTCTGTTAGAAATCGGGCGAGATTACATCATATTGGCGTGCAAATCAGCATTGTTGATTGGATTATTGTTGAGCGGAAAGCGCAATAAAGCTTTTAAACCACCCAATTCAGATTTAGAAAACTGAATTTCCGCATGGTGCAAACTGATAATTCGTTGCGCTATTGATAAACCTAAGCCACTACCTTCGACCAATGCAGCGGTTTCAACGCAGCGATAAAAGCGTTGGGTAAGGCGCTGGTAATCATTGTCAGCAACGCCGTTGCCACTGTCTTCAACGCTAATATCAATATGTTGTTCAATTTGTTGGGCTTTTATCAACACTCGACGCCCGTTGGGCGAGTATTTGATCGCGTTATCGACTAAATTCCGCACCAAAATCTGCAATAACTGAGGATTGGCATTCATCGCTAAATTGGCTGGCACTTCCAGTTCAACATCAATCGATTTGGCGTGAGCGACTGCGTCCATGTCGGCAATCACAGCAATCAGAGCCTCGTTAACATTTAACGCTTGTTTGTTAATGCTGGCTCTATCGTGCTGAACCCGCGACAAAGTCAGTAGTTGTTGCACCATATGCGTCATTCGCATCACCGCTTGTTGGGCTTTTTGTAGCGCCAATGAACGAACCGCGGGGTCATCAGTTTTCTGAGCCACTTGCATTTGGGTTAATAAACCCGCTAACGGGGTTTTCAGTTCGTGCGAGGCATCCGAAGTGAAGTTGCGTTCGTTGTTAATCGCTTGTTCCAATTGTTGAAACAGGCTATTGATTTGATTAACGACCGGCAATAATTCATCGGGTAAACGCTTAGCGGGCAAGGCTTGCAGATTGCCAAATTCGCGGCGGGCTAATTGGCGTTTTAATTGATTTAATGGTGACAGGGTGCGATTAACAATCAGCCAAATCATCACGCCGAGAATCGGTAACGCGAACAGAAAACTAATCCCTTGTTCACTGGCAATACTGTTGACCATTTGTTGGCGAATGTCATCACGCTGACCAACGTGAATCACATACTCGCCATTTTCACTGCTGATGCTAAATACATGCCACAACTGGCCATCTAATTCGGTTTCACTATAGCCATTGCGGGTGAGTGATAAAGCAAATTCAGGCGCACTTTCCGAACGCAACACCACGCCTTCTTTCACCGAACGTAATTGAAAAGCAATTTTGCGTTCGTATTTATGCCCTAAAATCGGCATATCAAACAAATCCGGTGCTTTACGGCCCCATAATTTATTTAAAGAATGCTGTTGCAACATATTTTCGACAAAGGCATGTAATACCCGCGCCGATTGCGCCAGTTCTGCATTAAATAATTCGGCTGTTTCGGTACGCATCAGTTTATAGCTGACAAACGCCGTCGCGCCCCAGACTATCAATAACGAGGACAGCAAAAATAGCAACAGTTGTTTTTTTAACGAACGAGGGATTAAGCGCAAACGGATTTTCATTTATTGATGATCAATAATGTAACCAACACCACGAATAGTACGGATTAAGTTGCTATCAATTTTTTTACGCAAATGGTGAATATGCACCTCAACCGCATTACTTTCTACCTCCGAACCCCACGCATATAAACTTTCTTCCAATTTGGCACGAGAGATGACTTGACCAATATGGTTCATTAAATAATTTAAAACCTCAAACTCTTTCTGGGCGAGATCAATCAATTGGTCTTGATAAAACACTTGATGCGCTGCGGGATTAATACTGACACCTTTATGTTCCAGCAACGGCGTCGCCCGACCTTCATGGCGGCGAGCTAAAGCACGTAATCGAGCGCAGATTTCCGCCAAATCAAACGGTTTGGAAACATAATCATCAGCGCCGCTATCTAAACCAACAACTCGGTCAGTGACACCATCTCTGGCAGTCAACAACAGCACAGGCGTGGTATCTTTACGCTTGCGTAAGGCTTTTAGGACGCTAAGACCGTCCATGCGTGGTAGATTGATGTCTAACACAACCAGATCGTAATGATTTAAACGCAAGGCCTCGTCAGCTTGAACACCATCGGTTAGCCAATCTACCGCATAACCGTCCATGCTCAAGCCGGCTTTAAGGCCGTCGCCTAAAATTGTGTCATCTTCTACCAGTAATAAACGCATTGAGAATCGTCCGTTTTTTGTTGTAATTAGCGGTGGTTTTGAACTTTGTGTGAGTGTTGTTGCCTTGCAAGGCCGCGCCCACCTGATAATAATGTAACACTCTTCAACTTTAAGGTAACAGGAGCCGAGTGATGAATAC
>CAIZCB010000441.1 GCA_903931355.1 uncultured Pseudomonadota bacterium | reverse complement strand
CCTAAGCTGGCCATTTCCAACATTTCTTCGAAAGTAATCTTATCTAATCGACGGGCTTTGGGTACCACCCGTGGATCGGTGGTATAGACGCCATCAACGTCGGTGTAAATATGGCATTCATCAGCCTTTAAAGCGGCTGCTAAGGCGACACCGGTGGTATCAGAGCCACCACGACCTAAAGTGGTGATATTGCCGTCTTCATCAACCCCTTGGAAACCTGCGACCACCACTACTTTGCCTGCGTCTAAATCAGCGCGAATTTTAGCGTCTTCTATCTCGCGGATTCTGGCTTTGGTGTGGCTACTGTCAGTGAGAATTTTAACTTGTGAACCTGTATACGAACTGGCTTCGCAACCTAGGTTGTGTAGCGCCATCGATAACAATGCAATGGTGACTTGCTCGCCGGTAGACAGCAATACGTCCATTTCACGCTCAGTGGGCTGAGATTGCATGTCTTTAGCTAATGCAACTAAGCGATTGGTTTCACCGCTCATGGCGGAAACCACAACCACAATTTGATCACCCGCATCGCGAGCTTTTTTGACTTTATCAGCGACCGCTTTGATTCGCTCGACCGTGCCGACCGAAGTGCCACCAAATTTATAAACGTACAATGCCATTTTGTTAACCTTAGGCTGATTAGGCTTATTAAATAACCGCTGTTTGCGGCTAATTAATCAATTGGAGAATAATGTCAGCTAAACTTATCCAGTTTCTAATACACGATTAACTGAATTTTACAGATTTGATTAAAACTAACTCCTTAAATCAGGAGTTAGTTTCCATTTTACTTAGGAAATCAGCATCGAGTATCAACAAAACAAGAAGCCAACTTAAAGCTTTTAATTATTAAATCTCGAACTCGCTTGGGCTATGGCCAGCAGCAATTAATGCTTGCATCCATTTTGGTTTTAAACCACGACCAGTCCAAGTTTGTGTTGCATCATTAGGATTACGGTATCTAGCAGGAACAGCTGCTGATCTTCTATCTAATTTTTTACCGGTTTCTTGAATTTCAACATTCACACCAATTGATGCAGCCAAATCTTTTATTTGAGCAATAACTTCTTTACGTTTGCTGTATTGTCTTTCTTTTAACGCTTTACCCGCATTTTCCAACAAAGATTGCAATTCAGTTTCAGAAAGTTGATTTAAGTCAGTCATATATGCCTCGCTATTAAAAAGTGTGCTTAAATTCTAGCATCATATATATTCAAAATAAACACTTAATATAATAATTTTTTTGATTCGCTAGTTATTCATTAGTGAATTTCGACGGAAAAACACAAATTGCATACAAGTTAAATGGAATGAAACATACTATTTGAAAGAGTGGACGAGCGCCCACTCCTATATAAAAAACAATAACTTAGCTAAAACAGGAAGTTGCTTCCAAGCATTTTAGCTAAGCATTTCTTAACCTAAACGTTCCTGCACCCAAGCTGGCACTTGCTGTAATGCTGACACCAAGCCAGAAGGATCATTACCGCCTGCTTGAGCCATATCTGGACGTCCACCGCCCTTACCGCCGACTTGTAAGGCTACAAAATTAACCAAATCACCGGCTTTAACTTTATCCATAGCATCTTTAGAAACGCTGGCAATTAAACTGACTTTATCGCCACTTACCGCCGCCAAAACCAAAGCCGCGCTACCTAATTTGTTTTTCAGCTGGTCAGCCAAATCACGTAAAGCTTTAGGATCAACATCATCTAATTTAACCGCCAACACTTTAACGCCGTTAATATCGACGGCTTGACTGGTTAATTCATCACCTGCAGAACTGGCTAACTTCGATTTGAGTTTTTCCAGTTCTTTTTCTAAACCGCGAGTTTTTTCCAACAACTGCTGAACTTTATCAGCGGTTTTATCCGGTGAGCTTTTCAATAATCCGGCAATCGCTAATAAGGCTTTTTCACGCTGTTCAACCCATTGCAAAGCACCTTCGCCAGTTACCGCTTCTAAACGTCTTACACCAGCAGCAACACCGGTTTCAGCAACGATTTTGAATAAACCAATATCACCAGCTCTATCGACATGAGTACCGCCGCATAATTCGGTCGAAAAATCACCGATGGTTAGAACCCGAACCTCGTCACCGTATTTTTCACCAAACAAAGCCATCGCACCGGCTTTTACTGCATCATCTTTCGCCATGACATTGGCGGCAACCGTATGATTAGCGCGAATTTGCTGATTAACGATATGCTCAATTTGTGCTAATTCTTCCGCAGTCATTGGCTCAAAATGCGAGAAGTCGAAACGCAAACGCTCAGCATTAACTTGTGAACCTTTTTGGGCTACGTGATCACCCAATACTTGGCGTAATGCGGCATGTAATAAGTGAGTGGCAGAATGGTTACGCTCGGTGGCTTTACGCAAATCAGCATTAACACTCACTTCGCAAGCTTGACCTTGGCTAATGGT
>CAIZCB010000440.1 GCA_903931355.1 uncultured Pseudomonadota bacterium | reverse complement strand
GTATGCCTGTATAAAAGTCGACAATATACCGTATTTGTTATTTCGTGGGCATAACGCTTTTGGCATGCATGACAATCAATTAGTTTTTTTTGAGCTAACGCATATATCAATAAATTTAAGTGAGCTTGATGATGGGAAATCAAAAAGTCATTCTCATAAAAATCAATTAAATGATTTTTTTGTGATTGTAGATCACACAAAGATTAATGATGAAGATAATTTAACACTTTGGCAAATAAGCAATTACTCGAAGTTCAGGAAAATAGCGGCTTCAAAATACTCCTATATAGAAAATATTTATAAATCTGCAGACTTTCAAAAACTTAAGTTTGAGTCTGTTGATGAATAGCTTGATCTGTAGGTTTGGGTTTTTAATGGGCAAAAATAATGGCGTCTAACAGGATTATATGGCTTGAAAATATTTTATACCAGATTACTTATAGCTACCTACTTATGTTGACTATTACACGATAAAAAAATAGTTTCAAACCTCCACCAAACTCAACCCCAATTCTGTCACCTGCTGTTCATTAATTCTAAACGCTCGTAGTTCTAAAACACCTTTGGTATTCAGAGAAATAATCAAATGCACCGCATCAGGATAACTGGCTTGTTCAATGTCAGTTGCTGAGGGCACAGCTGGCGCGGTCGGATGCGAGTGGTAAATCGCAAACAGGTTTTGCTGTTTGTCGCGAATTTGTTTCATCGCAGCGATTTGTTCGCTTGGATCAAGTAGGAAGCGGTTGCTTGGCGTTGTGGCGCTGTTGCTGATTGGGTAGCAGGTAGTGGGGGTGCCGTTGCTGTCGGAGGCGACTAAGCCGCACACTTCTTGATCCGGTGACAATTGGGCTAGGTGCAGTAATTGATTAGTGAGTTTGCGCGGTAAACAAATTTCGTTGTGGTTCATGCGGGGCTCCATTGTCCTGAGGTGACTCGGGGATTGCCAGCGTAGTCTGGGTGAGTGGTGATTTGCTGGTAGTTAAAACGCTTGAATAAGGCTTGCACTGCGGTTTGCTGGTCGTAGCCGTGTTCGATTAATAAGTAGCCGCCGATTTTTAGATGTTGACGGGCTTGGTCGGTGAGCAAGCGGATGTCTTGCAGGCCATTTTCTGGGCTGATTAGTGCGCTGTCGGGTTCAAAACGCACATCGCCTTGTTGTAAATGTGGGTCGTGTTGGTCGATGTAGGGCGGGTTGCTGATCACTAAGTCAAAATCGTGGTCGGTAATCGCCGAAAACCAATTCGAGGTTAAAAAGTTGACATTGTCGATTTGTAATTGTTGGGCATTGGCTTGGGCGGTGCGTAATGCCGCGGGGCTTAAATCACAGGCGATGACTTGTGATGTGCGGCGTTCAGCGGCTAGGGTGATGGCTAAAATGCCTGATCCGGTGCCGAGGTCGATGATTTTGTTGGACTGATTAGCGGGTAATAAATCCAGACTCAGTTCAATCAATAGTTCGCTGTCGGGGCGTGGAATTAACACGTCGGGATTGACTTTGAACGAGCGTGACCAAAATTCGCGTTCGCCCGTTAAATAGGCAACTGGTAAACCTTGCTGGCGCTGGGCGATTAAGTCGTGAAATTCGGCGGCTTGTTGGTCGGTTAGTTGATGTTCAGGCCAAGCGCGGATGAAGGAACGGTTTTTATTCAGGCAGTGGCAGAGTAACACTTCGGCATCTAACAATGCCGAGTCGGATACTGCTGCCAGTTGCTGGTAGGCCTGATCTAATAAGGCCGTTACCTGTTAGCCATTACCAAGTTGGGTGAGTAATT
>CAIZCB010000439.1 GCA_903931355.1 uncultured Pseudomonadota bacterium | reverse complement strand
GCTAAAAAGCACGCGCAGCATAAGAAGAAACATAAGGCTAAGAAGAAATAAGTCTTGAACTTTAAAAGTCCAAATACTAGTGCCAATTAAAAAGTAAAACGGCCTTATGTTTCCATTGATGATTACTTGCAAGATATATTTCAATAATAATTTTGTATTAGTCTGAATTTGGGCTGCTTATTTTTGCTATTCAAAAAAGGCCTTTCTCTAAACTGGTTATAAATTCTTTGAGAGAAGGCGATTTTGTTGTTGTATTAATATATAGATCTTCATAAGATAGGGCGTTAATAGTTCTTTGTACTTGACGTTTGTTTTTTGAGTAACCTTTACCAACACTTCTATATATGTTGGATAGTGTTTCTGCTGGATGAGGTAAATCGTAAGCTCGCATATTTGAAAAATCAAAACCGTTGGCAATCAAATTATTAGTGCTGATATTATTGTCTATGCGATCAAAGTGAGTTGTTTCCTCTAAAAACCAAGCTTCAATTTCCATGATTGCTAAATGAATGTGTATAGGTGTAGTACTATTGGGTAGTCCAACTAAGAGGTTTTTTCTTAGATTTTCAATATCACTATGATTGAAAGGGTAAACATCGCGTAAGCCAATAATTAATGAGTATCCCGCAGATTGTAGAGAATTATAACGATCCTTTATTTGCGATTTAACTTGTCCATCATTACAGCAGTTAGCCACTAAAACATGAATAGTTGGAGATTGGTGTGATCTAAGTTCGGAAAAGGATAGTTTTCCTTGATGCTGTAAATGAACTTCAAACGTTATGCCGTGTTTTCCAGCCAATTCAGTAAGTAATTGAATAGTGAATTCCTGTTCGGTAAGTCCCTCAACAAATATTGCAAACTTTCTAGGCATTAGAAACCTCGGTTTCGAAGAAATCAGACGCAAAGAAGTCAAAGTTGTTTAGCCCAAGGTATTTAAATTCTTCAAATTGCTTTTTAGAATTGAGAGGGGTAAACATCTTAACAATTTTACCTTTTCGTTTCAGAACTGACCAATATTCTAAAGGTACTTCATTCATAACAAAACGATCATTACTGGTCATAATGAGTTGCATATCGTTTTCTTTAGCCTTTCTTATCAATAAATTAATGACAGCAGTTGCTCGTTCATAATCTAATCCCTCACCAATATCATCTACAATAATTAATTGTTTATTTCTTGAGAATGCACAGACATTTAAATGTATTACAAGCGCAAGAGCGCGGAACATCCCTTGTGATAATTGCATTTGAGCATTCTTAAATCCTAAATCACTTTCAACCACAAAAATTCCTAGCGCAGCAATAGGAAAGTTCATCATGGTCTGTAGATTATCGGCTCCGACTTCGGCTAGCGAATATCCCAATCTATTCATATCTGTAATAATTGACTTGTCAAATGCTTCGCCAAACCTAGTATAAGCAGATGTATATACCTTAACCAAATCATTGGGGTCGTCAAATGTTGGAAGATTTTGATTGTTGAAAAAAGCTTGCGCGTCAGTTAATTCCATTACATGCGATCTTCCAAAATCCGAGCCGAATAAATATAAAACCACACTAGAAGCCCATTGATGTAATTCTATTAAAAATGGATGTTGTATTTCATCTTTACGATTTACTGCAGCAATGGCATTTGATGGAAGCTTAAAGTCTAAAAAAATATTTTCTTTTTCATAGTGGATTTTGCCAGCACCATTTTCATCGCGAGTAAGTTTTTCGATGCCATCAATGTTTAATGTTTCCTTGGTTACAGATCCAGCTTTAAAATCTATTTCGTAACGGAATTCTCTGTTATTTAATATTATTATTGCAATGAATCTGCAAGACTCAAAAGCCATTTGCTGTCCACGAAGTATTCTAGCAAATGAATTAATTACCGACATTAGTCTTGATTTTCCTGATGAGTTTTTGCCGACGATCAAATTAATTTTTGAGAATGATGCGTCAGAAATTTCCCAATACCTTGGTTCATTTGTATATTCAGAATAAGTTAATTTTACTAATGACATAAATTCTCCGTATTTTATATTTTTTTGAAAATTTCAATGGCTTATTCGTAGCTTTAAAAACATTATCGTGCATTACTTAGCAATGTCAAAATGCAAATCAATAGCGTCAAAAAAGCTTAAATTAACGAATGTTTTGGGTCGACTATTGCCGGCTGCAAGATCACTTGAAGTTACCTTCCAAAATCGTTACTTGTCATTTAGACATGTAAATCTAAACAACTTCCACCCTAAATTCCCCACCATCCCAACACAAAACCTCCGCACTGTGTTTTTTCCAATCCGCCAAAACCAACCTCGTCGCCTCCTGCCCATCCAGCATAAATTGATGCCGATTCGGTCTATGGGTATGGCCGTGGATTAATAGCTGGCATTGGTGCTGGCGCATGACTTCAATCACGGTTTGTTGATTGACGTCCATAATGTCTTGGGTTTTGCCGCGTTTGTGAAAATAGCTGCGTAAACGATACCAGCGGGCGGCGAGTAGTCTTAGCAATAAGGGTTTGGATAGCACGTTTTGTTGCCATGCTGGGCTGTGGGCTTTGAGGCGGAAGGCTTGGTAGGGTAGGTCGTCGGTGCAGAGTAAGTCGCCGTGAGTGAGTAGCGCGTTTTGGCCGTTTAAGTCGATCACCGCGTATTCATCTAATAAAGTGATTCCGGCTTGTTGGCAAAATGTCTGTCCCAATAAAAAATCCCGATTGCCTTGGATTAAGTAAATCGCGGTGCCTGAATCGCTGAGCTGTTTTAGGGCTTTTTTGATGGTTTTGTTGGGCGGGGTGTTGTCGTCATCGCCAATCCATGCGTCAAATAAATCACCAAGAATGTAGAGCGCTTGGGCTTGGCTGGCGCGGTGTTGCAGGAAATTGAGGAAGCGTTGGGTAATCTCGGTTTTTTCGAGTGAGATGTGCAGATCGGAGATGAACAGGATGTCGGTTTTCACGGGTTTGATTCGCTGTTTGGTGGATGCGCTGCGCTTATCCACCCTACAAGGCTACTGCCATTAAGTTAAAACGCCGCCCCCTTTGAAAAAGGGGGATTGAGGGGGATTTATTTAAATAATCTCCCCTAATCCCTCTTTTTCAAAGAGGGGAATAACAAACACCAATACTTAACTTAATGGCAGTAGCCTTGCAGGGTAGGTGGCAGGGTTTCCTTTATCGCTAATATTATTAGTTGTAGGCCCGAATAAGCATAGCGTTTCGGGCGGAGAGCTTATTAAACCGCTAAAGTCTTCGCCGGAAACGCTACGCTTATTCCTGCCTACCAGAGTCACTACCATTAAATCAGGCCACTCGCTATGCTCTGCGAACGACAAATCTGTTAATAAAACTTTCTAGTTTCTTAACTTAATGGCAGTGACCTAAGCTTGCATCGTTTAGATGATGCTTACTCGATGATTTCAGCTGTTTCAATCACGATGTCAGTTTTTGGCACATCTTGATGACCGCCACGGTTGCCAGTTGCTTGTTTTGCCATTGCGTCAACCACGTCCATGCCTTCGATGACTTCACCAAATACTGCATAACCCCAGCCGCTTGGGGTTGGGCTGGTGTGGTCTAAAAAGCTGTTGTCTTTGTAGTTAATAAAGAATTGTGAGCTGGCTGAGTGTGGGGCGTTGGTACGCGCCATTGCGAGGCTGCCACGGGTGTTTTTTAAGCCGTTGTCTGCTTCGTTTTGGATGGTTGGGTTGGTTGATTTTTGGTTGAAACCGGTATCAAAACCACCGCCTTGCGCCATAAAGCCAGGAATGACACGGTGAAAAATCGTGCCATTGTAGAAGCCTTCTTTGACATAGGTTGCAAAGTTAGCGGCTGAAATCGGGGCTTTTTCGTTGTTAAGTTGAATAACAATCGCGCCAAGTGAAGTGGTTAATTTTACTTTGGTTTGTGTGTCGGACATTTTCTTTTCCGTTGCAAATGAAAGGGTTGTGAACAAAAACAGCATTAAATAAACAAGCGCTTTACGCATTAGATTTCCTCAAGATTGCTGTAAGCGCCGAATTCTATGTGTTTTTATCTTGAAAGAGAAGCTGGAATCTTGTTAGATTGCTGGCTGTTTCGCAGTATCCAATCATTATCATCATGTTGAAAATCTACAATACCTTAACCAGAAGCAAGCAAGAATTTAAACCTAGAGACTATCCTAAAGTCGGTATGTATGTCTGTGGGATGACGGTTTACGATTACTGTCATATTGGCCACGCGCGGGTGATGGTGGTGTTTGATACCGTGGCGCGTTATTTGCGTTATTCCGGTTATCAGCTGACTTATGTGCGTAATGTCACTGATATTGATGACAAGATTATTCAACGCGCTAATGAGCGTGGTGAATCTTTTATGGCGTTGACTGAGCGGTTTATTGAGGCGATGCATGAAGATGAACGCGCCTTGTCGGTTTTGCCGCCGGATATTGAGCCAAGAGCGACGCAATCAATTGATGACATCATTAAGATGATAGTGACTTTAATTGATAAGCAGTTTGCTTATGTCGGTAGCAATGGCGATGTGTTTTATGCGGTGAGCCGGTTTCAAGGCTATGGCAAATTGTCGGGTAAGAATATCGAGGATTTGCAAGCCGGTGAGCGGGTCGATATTGATAGCGCCAAACGCGATCCTATGGATTTTGTGTTGTGGAAAATGGCTAAGCCTGATGAGCCTGCTTGGGATTCGCCGTGGGGTAAGGGGCGTCCGGGTTGGCATATAGAATGCTCGGCGATGTCTACTTGCTGCTTAGGTAATCATTTTGATATTCACGGCGGTGGTATGGATTTGCAATTTCCGCATCATGAAAATGAGATTGCTCAGTCCGAAGGCGCAACCGGTGAAACGTTTGTCAATTATTGGATGCACAACGGTTTTGTGCGGGTTAATGAAGAAAAAATGTCCAAATCGTTGGGTAATTTTTTCACCGTGCGTGAGGTGTTGAAGCAATATCGACCTGAGATTATTCGTTTCTTTATTTTGTCTAGCCATTACCGCAGTCCGTTGAATTATTCGGATGAGCAGTTGGATGAGGCTTGTGTGGCGTTGACTCGGTTGTACACGGCGTTGCGTGGGGTTGATATTGCTGATGTGGCTTTGCATCAAGCTTATGTCGAGCGTTTCCAGCAAGCGATGGATGATGATTTCAATACGCCGGTGGCGTTGTCGGTGTTGTTTGATTTAGCGCGAGAGTTGAATAAAGCTGATGATAAACCAGTGTTGGCGGCGACTTTAAAATCGTTGGCGGCGTTGTTGGGCTTGTTGCAGGATGAGCCTGATCAGTTTTTAAAAGGTGGTGCGGGTGATGATGGGATTAGCGCTGAACAAATCGAACAGTTAATTGACGATCGTAAAATCGCTAAAGCCAATAAAGATTGGGCGCAAGCTGATAGCATTCGCGATCAGTTAAAAGCGCAGGGCGTGGTGCTGGAAGATGTAGCTGGTGGTAATACCATTTGGCGCAGAGAAAATTAAGGGCAAATGATGAGCGAAATTAAACAGCAATCATTGCAAACCTATCTTGAGCTATTGGCTAGTAAGCAAGCGACGCCTGGCGGTGGTAGTGCTGCTGCGTTAATGGGGGCGCAAGCGGCGGCTTTGGTGAGCATGGTTTGTAATCTCACGATTGGCAAGCCGAAATATGCTGAAGTTGATGCTGAGATGCGGGCTTTGTTAGTTGAATCGGAAGCGTTGCGTGAGACTTTGACTGGCATGATTAAGGCTGATGTTGATGTGTTTAATCAATTAATGGCTTGTTATGGCTTGCCTAAAAGCACTGACGAAGAAAAGGCGCATCGTAATCAACAAATCCAAATTGTTTTAAAACAAGCCACTATTGTGCCTTTGGAATGTGCCAAAGCCTGTGCAAAAGCGATTGCTTTGAGCCGTGTTGCTGCTGAAAAGGGTAATTTGGGTGTGATTAGCGATGCGGGGGTGGCGGTGATGTCGGCTTATGCGGCTTTAAAAAGCGCGGCATTGAATGTTGATATTAACGCTGCTGGTTTGAAAGATCGTGATTTCGCTGAAGCTAAGTTATTGGAATTAAATGGCATTATGCAAAATGCCGAGGCCGAGTCAGCAAGCATTTATCAAATCGTCAAAACAAAGTTATAGAAATTTTAGAAAAAGTGTTTGACGAACAAAAGAATAAAAGCTAATATAAGCGCTCTTCACAGGGAGTTCATAGCTTCCTAAACTAGAAGGTCAAATTCGGGGTATAGCGCAGTCTGGTAGCGCGCCTGCTTTGGGAGCAGGATGTCGGGAGTTCGAATCTCTCTACCCCGACCAAGATTTGCGCTTGTAGCTCAGCTGGATAGAGCATCGGCCTTCTAAGCCGAGGGTCGCAGGTTCGCGTCCTGCCAGGCGCGCCAAAAACCACCGCTTACAATGGTGACCGTAGCTCAGTTGGCAGAGTCCCGGATTGTGATTCCGGGTGTCGT
>CAIZCB010000438.1 GCA_903931355.1 uncultured Pseudomonadota bacterium | reverse complement strand
CTCGTCCTCCCTCCCTGCCTGGGCGCTGAACTCCGCGTCCGCATTCGACGGCGGCGGCACCACGGCTAAATTTTTATTACATCAATTCGCCGACTGTCGCTTAAAAGTCATCGAATACCGCAGCAGTGTATTAAAAGTCGCTCGCAGTCATTTTGGTTTGCCGTTTGATGGTCGATTAAAAGTCAAAATTGGTTGCGGCGCTCAGCATGTACTCACCGAAAGCCGCCAGCATAGCGAGTTATACGACTTTTTAATGATCGACGCTTACGACCACGCTGGCATGGCACCGGAGGTCAGTAGCGAGCTGTTTTTCGACAATTGCCACACTTTACTTAGCAAGCAAGGTTTGTTGGTGATCAATCTTTGGGGCACCGACAAGCCTTTATTTCAACAAGTGACATGGAACCTAAGCCGCGTATTTGATCAACGCGTGGTATTCTTGCCAGTACGTAATCGCGGTAATGTGATTGGCTTTGCTTTTGGTGCTGATATGCCAAAATTTAGCATCAAAGCCTTAATCGACCATGCCAAACAACTGGAACAGCGTTACCAGTTAGATTTTTCCAGCTATCTTCAAGACATCAAACGCCATAACGCCAGCGTTCTTAATCGGGTAATAAAATCGTGAATCACAACGCCGCCAATATTTTCGGCTACAAAAAATACTGGGCTCATCGCTTTGGCCCTGCGCCGGAATTGCCAATGACTTTGGCAGAAATGCATCAATTAGGCTGGGATGCTTGTGACATTATTTTGGTGACTGGCGATGCTTATGTCGATCATCCTAGCTTTGGGATGGCGGTCGTGGGGCGGGTTTTGGAAGCGCAAGGGTTTCGAGTCGGGATTATTTCGCAACCGGATTGGCATAGCGCCGAAGACTTTAAAAAGCTCGGACAGCCGACGCTGTTTTTCGGTGTCACCGGCGGTAATATGGATTCGATGGTCAACCGCTATACATCCGATAAAAAAATCCGTTCCAACGATGCCTATACTGCCGATGGCGCTGCTGGCAAACGCCCTGATCGTGCGGTCAATGTTTACGCCCACCGTTGTCGCGAAGCTTATAAAAATGTGCCGATCATTATTGGCGGCATTGAAGCCAGCTTGCGCCGTATTGCCCATTACGATTACTGGTCAGACAAAGTTCGCAAATCGATTTTGCTGGATTCCAAAGCCGATTTATTAGTCTACGGCAATGCTGAACGGCAAATTGTCGAAATCGCTCATCGCTTAGCCAAAGGCGAGCAAATCAGCGATTTAAAAGGCATTCGCGGCACTGTGCACTTTGTTAAACAAGTGCCACAAGGTTGGGTAGAAAAAGACTCCACCGATATTGATAAACCCGGCGCGGTCATCGTTCATCAAAACCCCTATCAAGAACAACCGGCTTGCGACAGCAAACCGGACAATGACAGCGGCGAACAAACCATCCAGTTCAAACCGATTGCCAACAAACAACGCGCCCAAACCGTGATCCGCTTGCCGGAATATGACGCGCTAAAAGACGATCCAATTTTGTACGCCCACGCCTCGCGAGTGATGCACGGTGAAACCAATCCTGGCAATGCCCGTGCCTTAATTCAGCGTCACGGCAATCGCGAAGTGTGGATCAATCCGCCGCCGCTGCCATTAACCACGCCAGAAATGGATGGGGTGTTTGATTTGCCGTATACACGCTTGCCGCATACCGGCT
>CAIZCB010000437.1 GCA_903931355.1 uncultured Pseudomonadota bacterium | reverse complement strand
GCAAGTGCTAGTAAAACAAAGCAAAAATCAGTTTCAGGAAATGCTATGGATTGTTTGCTAGGGTTAGTGTTTGGTGCGGGTTTGTTTTTGTGGTGTATTAAAGATAAGCCAGAATTATTAGATTTACGTTTGCAGAAAAAAGCCGACATTCATCAAAAAATAGTGGAGATGTTGCATATCCGAAAGGGCTTTAAGTTAACGGAGTGCATGATTAAATTTCCATTTTCAGCTCATCCGAGCTTGGCCGGTATTGCGATAGACCAACAGGCGAAACAAATCTGTTTAATTAATGGCGATTTTGAAAAACAAGAAACCTCAGTCAGGTTAATTTCATATCACAGTATTTTGGAGTGTGAGTTGTTGGTTGATGGGCTTAGTTTGCTTTTTTCAAGCGTGAAAATGCCTGCAAATCAAGCAGACCTTGAGCAAACAGTCAGCGTTAAATTACCCGATACTCATAAGATAAAAAGCGTTTTGTTAAGGCTGACTATTAAGGATGCAAAATACCCCCAGCATCAAATCGAATTTATAGAGAAGGCAAAAGGCGATGGTGGTTTTGCGCTGCAAGATGCTAAAAAATGGCATTTGCTATTGACCAATGTAATCAACAAAACCGTTTGATTAGCTGTCGATACACACTCTAAGTCTCGATAAATCAAAGCTTTTCAGGTATCATGCCCTGCCTTTTCGTTGGCACTCATCTTCCATGCAAATTGGTTCTCACCAACTCCCCAATAATCTAATTCTTGCACCAATGGCGGGCGTTACCGACGGGCCGTTTCGGCAGTTGTGTAGCCAGTTTGGGGCAGGTTTGACGGTTTCGGAGATGGTGATTTCTAAAACCGATTTGCAACACCATCCGCGAACCCTGAAAAAAACCGATTACAGTCACGATAGCGGTCTGCGTTCGGTACAAATTTTGGGTACCGATCCGCAGCAAATGGCCGAAGCGGCAAAGCTTAATTGCCAGCGCGGTGCGCAGATTATCGACATCAATATGGGCTGTCCGGCGAAAAAAGTGTGTTCGGTGGCGGCGGGTTCGGCGTTGTTAAAAGACGAAGCTTTAGTGGCGCGGATTTTGTCGGCGGTGGTGAATGCGGTTGATGTACCAGTGACTTTGAAAATTCGCACTGGCTGGGATTTGGCTAATCGCAATGCCGTGACAATCGCGCAAATTGCCGAACAGCAGGGCATACAAGCCTTGGCGATTCATGGTCGCAGTCGCGCTTGTAAATTTACCGGTCATGCTGAATACGACACCATTAAACAGGTCAAACAAGCGGTGACGATTCCGGTGATCGCCAACGGCGACATTATTAGCGCCGAAAAAGCCCAACAGGTTTTAAATTACACCGGTGCTGATGCGGTGATGATAGGTCGAGCCGCGCAAGGCAGGCCGTGGATTTTTGCGGAACTGGCCGCCAAATTACAGGGTGTTAGCTATTTGCCGCCGAGTTTGAGCGAGGTCAAAACTGTCATCAATCAGCATTTAGATAATCTATACAGTTTTTACGGCGCTGACTGTGGTGTTAAAATCGCCCGCAAGCATATCGGTTGGTATTTCGATC
>CAIZCB010000436.1 GCA_903931355.1 uncultured Pseudomonadota bacterium | reverse complement strand
TGCCCATGCTCAGTCAAAATCGATTCTGGATGGAATTGCACGCCTTCAATATCAAGGGTTTTATGACGAACCCCCATGATTTCGTCGATATTGCCAGCCTCATCTTGGGTCCAAGCGGTCACTTCCAAGCAATCTGGCAAACTGGCTTGCTCTATCACCAATGAATGGTAACGAGTGGCGGTGAAGGGATTATTTAAGCCTTTGAAAACCCCAAGATCATGGTGATAAACCAGCGAGGTTTTGCCGTGCATAATGCTTTTAGCGTGGATGATATTGCCGCCAAAGGCATATCCGATACTTTGATGTCCTAAGCAAACGCCCAAAATCGGGTATTTACCGGCTAAAGTGCGGATAGTTTCCACCGAAATACCGGCTTCTTTTGGTGTACATGGGCCTGGGGAAATAACGATTTTGTCGGGCTGCATCGCTTCAATATCAGCGACAGTGACTTCATCATTCCGCACCACGGTGACATCTGCGCCTAATTCACCAAAATATTGCACAAGGTTATAGGTAAACGAGTCGTAGTTATCGACCATTACCACTTTCACGGCGCTCATGACTTTGCTCCTTCCAGACCTGCTTCGGCCATACTGACGGCGCGGAACACTGCCCGGCCTTTGTTCATTGTTTCATCCCATTCGTTGCGTGGCACTGAGTCATAAACGATACCTGCGCCAGCTTGAATGTGTAAGGTTTGATCTTTAATCACGGCGGTGCGGATTGCAATCGCGGTGTCGAGATTGCCCGACCACGAAATGTAACCGACTGCACCGGAATAAATGCCACGCTTAACCGGCTCCAGCTCGTTGATAATTTCCATCGCGCGAATTTTTGGCGCACCGCTAACGGTTCCGGCAGGAAATGTCGCCGCCAATACATCGAAAGCATTTTTACCGGTCTGTAATTCGCCTGTGACATTCGAGACGATGTGCATGACATGCGAATAGCGTTCGATAATCATTTTATCGGTGAGTTTGACGCTGCCGATTTTGGCAACACGGCCGGTATCGTTACGACCTAAATCAATCAGCATTAAATGCTCGGCAATTTCTTTAGGATCGGCGAGTAAATCTTGTTCTAGGGCTAAATCTTGCTCAGGAGTTTCACCTCGACGACGGGTACCAGCAATCGGCCGGACAGTGACTTGTTCATCTTCCAAGCGCACTAAAATTTCTGGTGATGAGCCGACGATATGGAAATCTTCGAGATTCAGGTAATACATATACGGCGATGGATTTAGACAGCGCAAAGCACGGTATAAATCTAATGGCTGGGCAGCAAATGGAATCGACATCCGTTGCGACAATACCACTTGCATAATGTCGCCATTGGTAATGTATTGTTTGGCTTTTAATACCGCGTCTTCAAAACCTTGTTGGGTAAAACCAGAAACAAAGTCAGCTTCCTGTACTTGTTTAGCCACTTGATGCGGCAACGGCTTGGCTTTAGCTTCGCGTAATGTGGTGACTAATTGATCTAGTCGTGCTTGAGCATTTTCATAAGCATTGGCATCGGCAGGATTGGCGTGAGTCAACAACAGCATCTTGCCAGACAGGTTATCAAACACTAGCAAATCTTCTGAAACCATCAACAGAATATCGGGCGTACCAATCGGATCCGGTTTACCGGTCGCTTTTAAACGCGGTTCGATATAGGCAATGGTTTCATAACCGAAATAGCCGACCAATCCACCATTAAAACGTGGCAGACCTTGTATATCGGGGACTTTGTATTGCTGGCGATAGTCTTCTATCCACGCTAAAGGTTGTGGATGTTCGAATTGCTGAGTTTCGGCACCGTCAATTTCAATCCGAATTTGATTGCCATTAATCTTAATTCGGGTTTTACAGGGCAAACCGATAATGGAGTAGCGCCCCCATTGTTCGCCGCCATGAACCGACTCAAATAAATAAGAATACGGGCCATTGGCTAACTTTAAATAGGCGCTAAGCGGGGTATCCAAATCAGCCAGCACTTCACGACTAATGGGGATGCGGTTGTAGCCCTGTTGGGCATATTGATTGAATTGCGCGGGTGTCATTCTTATTCTCTTGGCGTTATCGGGATTCAACCGTTGGTGCAATGTGCGATTGTAACCCACAAAGCCAAGTCCAGCGACAGCAAGCTTATATGCACTGGGATTTTTAACACTTCATTAAATTTGCGATAATGGGAAGTTTTCTAAAAAAGAGTCCTTTCATGTGGTTTAAAAATCTTGCCGTTTATCGGTTTACCGAGCCTTTTACTTTAGCTGCCGAGGCTTTAGAAGAAAAATTACAACAACATCCATTCACGCCTTGCGGTGGTCATGATGAATTTAGCTTTGGATTTACTTCGCCACTGGGCAGAGCGTCTGACGCGTTAGTTCATGCGAATAATGGCTTTTTCATGGTTTGCGCCAAAAAAGAAGAAAAAGTAATTCCAGCTTCTGTGATCAATGAAATGCTGCAAGACAAAATCAGCGAAATTGAAGAACGTGAAGCTCGGAAATTGCCTGGCAAAGAACGCTCTCGGGTCAAAGATGAATTAATTTTTGAATTATTGCCAAGAGCATTTTCGTTTTCGCGCAAAACCTATGCTTATATCGATAGTCAAGGTGGTTGGATTGTGGTTGATGCCGCCTCACCAAAAAAGGCCGAAGACTTATTAAGTTTGTTGCGTAAATGCTTGGGTTCTTTGCCTGTGGTGCCAATCGGTGCAGGCACTAAACCAGCTACGGTGATGACAGAATGGTTAATAACCAATACTTCACCTAAAGACATTTTGGTTGAGGACGAATGCGAATTGCGCTCACCAGAAGAAGAAGGCGGCATTATTCGCTGTAAACGCCATGATTTAGCCTTACCAGAAATCAAAAACCATTTAGATAGTGGCAAACAAGCTATTAAATTAGCGATGAGCTGGGCCGATAGAGTGTCATTTGTTCTGGATGAGAATTTATCCGTTAAACGCTTAAAGTTTTTGGATTTAATCCAAGAACAAGCGGCTGACATTGAAGCATTTGACGATGTTGAACAGTTTGATGCTGATTTTTCCATTATGAGCGCGGAACTTGCTCAATTTATCCCGCGCCTGATTGAGTTATTTAATGCTGAGGGCAACGCCTAATGAAACTTAAATTGATACCAAGCCTGTTGCTGTTGGCTAGCTCTGCGGCATCAGCAATGACGCTGCCACCACCGGATCGGGTTGGCGATAGCATTATTGGCAGTGCGCCTGAAAATGCTAAATACGTTACCGCTAAAGAAGAAGACACCTTGATCGACATTGCTGTTGATCATCGCTTAGGCCAAGATGAAATCGTCTTAGCCAATCCAACCGTTGATAGATGGCTGCCTCATGCAGGCACACCAGTAAGAATCCCCAATAGCTTCATATTGCCTAATGCACCACGCCAAGGCGTTGTGATTAATCTGCCAGAGATGCGCCTTTATCACTTTGCAGATGCGACTAAAGTAGTGACTTACTCGATTGGTATTGGCCGTGTTGACTGGAAAACCCCAATGGGCAAAACACGAATTTTGGATAAAACCGCTAATCCATCTTGGACACCACCGCCATCAATTATTGCTGAACATTTAGCCGATGGTGATGTGCTTGACCCTTACTACCCACCTGGCCCCGATAATCCATTGGGTTTGTTTGCTTTCAAATTAGGCATTCCAGGCTATTTGATTCATAGCACCAACAAAACCAACGGTGTTGGGATGCGGGTTAGTCATGGCTGTATTCGGATGTATCCGGCCGATATTGAACAGTTTTTCCCGACGATTAAGGTCGGCACCGAAGTGAATATTGTTAATCAACCGATTAAAGTCGGTTGGCATCACGATACGCTGTATTTGGAAGCCTATCCTGAAATGGAAGAAACACCACAAACTTATGAGCAGCGTTTGCACTCAGCGCTTGCGCTAATCGAACAAGCTAATGGTGGCAAAATGCCAGTGATAAAAGGTTCTTTATTGCGTCAAGCTGTTGAGAAAGTAACCGGCACCCCAATCGCAATTTATCAGCGCCCAGCTGTAGCGCCTGCCGCTACTACGCCACCAGCAGCTGCACAACCTGCTCAATAACGTTCTTTCAGGCAACAAAAAAGCCCGTGACCTTTCGGTCACGGGCTTTTTAAATCAAACCAAATAATTGCTTATTTGTGTTGTGATTTTTTGAACATACGGTCCAATTTGCTGTTTGTGTCTTGAGCATATTGAGCAGCACGGTTAGCAGCAGCTTCAGCAGCAGCAGCTTTTGCAGCAGCTTCAGCAGCAGCAGCTTTTGCAGATGCAGCGTCAGCAGCAGCAGAAGAAACTTGTGGTTTCAATGAATCAATTTGACCTTGCAAGTTTTGGATGTCAGAGTTGCTAGCGCAACCAGTAGCCAATGCAGCAACAGCAACAAGTGCAGATAATTTAACAGCTTTCATCATGGTTTTCCCCTTGATAGTGGTTTTAAAAAATAAAAATGAAAAAAACGTTGTCAATTGTCCAACATTTTTTGGATTTTGCCAACATTATTTCACCGTAACTAGAGTCCCTTTCTCAATCCAATGGCTTAATTGATCAATCTGATCATTAGTCAAGGCGATACATCCGTGTGTCCAATTCATTGATCTGTGGATAGCCAAACTACCACTACCCAAGCCATGAATACCTATTTGCCCACCCAATCCGGTATTTTGAGGCGGAACATCGCCACTGAGGTGGGCTCTTGCTATCGACTCATAAGTATCTAAATCGATTTTGCCTTTTCTAAGCGCCACGTCAGCATGTTCGACACTAGGATAGGTTAACCCAAAAAACTTACGGAAGGCACTTTTTTCGTTAATCCAACCAATTCTATAGTTACCGAGCGGCGTAATATCATCACCACGATGATTCTTTTCACCTGCACCATTACGCCCTATCGCAATATTTTCAAGCAGCGCCACAGTCTTTTCACCCTTTTTGACTTCCATGTTCATTTTTTGCGTATCAACCAATAACCAGACATCAGGATCAGCCAAACTGACCGACGGCAATACTAAAAAACTTAACAACAAAACGCGCAACATAATTTTCCGTGTCATAAACAATCTATAAATAATTAAAGTTTTGGTGTAATTTAGCCGTTTACAATTGTCGCATTATGGGTAAATCATGCAAACAAAAACCTACAACACCACACCCTATGATGATCAAAAACCTGGCACATCAGGTTTAAGAAAAAAAGTAAAAGTCTTTCAACAAGCAGGGTATTTAGAAAATTTCGTTCAATCTATCTTTAATAGTTTGGACGATTTCCAAGGCAAAACCCTAGTTTTAGGCGGTGACGGTCGTTATTTTAACCGCCAAGCGATTCAAATCATCATCAAAATGGCCGCTGCAAATGGCTTTGGCGAACTGATTATCGGCCAAGGTGGTTTACTTTCCACTCCAGCAGCCTCCAATATCATCCGCAAATACCAAGCTTTTGGCGGCATTGTTTTGTCCGCGAGTCATAATCCCGGCGGCCCCGACGAAGATTTCGGCATCAAATACAACGTCAGCAACGGCGGCCCAGCCCCAGAAAAATTTACCGATGCGCTCTATCTAAACACCAAAACCATCGACAGTTATCAAATCGCTGAAATCGACGATGTTGATTTGGACAGTGTAGGCGAATTAAACATTGATCATCTGAAAATTCGCATCATTGACTCAGTTGCTGACTACGCTGAACTGATGGCGAAAATCTTTGATTTCGATCTAATTAAACAAAGCATTGCTGCCGGTTTAATCAATTTACGCTTCGACGCCATGCACGCCATCACTGGCCCTTACGCCAAACACATTTTAGAAGGCGTACTCGGCGCAGAAACAGGCTCGGTATTCAACGCCGTACCTTTAGAAGACTTTGGCGGCGGCCACCCAGACCCCAATATGGCACATGCCCACGAATTAACTGAAATCATGTTTGCCGACAACGCCCCCACCTTTGGCGCTGCTTCTGACGGTGACGGCGACCGCAACATGATCATGGGCGCCAATATTTTCGTCACCCCGAGTGACAGCTTAGCGATTATGGCCGCCAATGCCCGCAGCATTCCGGCTTATGCCAAAGGTATCAGCGGTGTAGCGCGCTCCATGCCTACCAGCCAAGCCGTTGACCGCGTTGCCGCCGCATTAAACCTGCCATGCTACGAAACCCCAACTGGCTGGAAATTTTTCGGCAACTTGCTGGATGCCGACAAAATCACTTTATGCGGCGAAGAAAGTTTCGGCTCAGGCTCTAACCATGTTCGTGAAAAAGACGGGCTTTGGGCCGTGCTATTTTGGCTAAACCTAATCGCTCGTAAACGCCAACCGGTAGCAGAGATTGTTCACGAACATTGGCAAAAATATGGCCGCGACATTTACTGCCGCCACGATTACGAAGCGGTTGATTTAGACATCGCCAACGGCATTGTTGACCACTTACGCCGCCAATTAAGCCGTTTACCAGGCAAAAGTTGGGGCGACAACATCGTTAAATATGCCGACGAATTCAGCTACACCGACCCCGTCGATAACAGCGTGAGCGCTAATCAAGGAATTCGAGTCGGATTCAGCAACGGCTCACGGATCGTGTTCCGTTTATCCGGCACCGGCACAGTTGGCGCGACTTTGCGGATTTATATTGAAAAATATGAACGAGATATAACTCAGCTAGATCAAGATTCCGGCCAAGCTTTAGCTGAATTGGTGGAAATTGCCGAGTTGTTGTGCGAAGTCAAAAAACGGACGGGTAGAACAGAGCCTGATGTAATTACTTAAATTTCAAAACCGTAAAAACAAAAACTCCAAGCCACACGGTTTGGAGTTTTTTCCATCATGTTATACTCATTGAAACTGAAATTTGGAACCGACTATGACCACAGTTACCTTTGATACATTGAAATTTGTACAAACACTGAAAAAATCAGGTTTTGACGACAAACAAGCCGAAGCAGTAGCCCAAGCTTTTAGCGATGCTCAGTCAGAAGGACAACCCGTTACTCGTGACTATTTCGACATGCACTTAAAAGCCGAAATAGAAGCCAGCAAAGCAGATATGATTAAATGGATTGCTGGATTATTAATCGCCCAAGCCGGTTTAGTTGCAGCCCTAGTGAAACTGTTGTAACCCCATCAAACCACATTCGCCCGATCAATATTCTCAATCACATCCATTTTCGCTTCAAACTGATGCGCGATCCCCTGCATCACCAAAATCAACACCACCCCAGCTAAAATAAAGCCAATCTGTTGCAATGACGTTTTAATATCGGTTTTCTGATGTAAAGATGGAATCAAATCGGCTACAGCAATATAAATAAAACTCGAAGCCGCCAAAGTTAATAAATACGGCAAGATATGATGAAAATCACCCAAGCTGAAATACGCCAACACCCCACCGACTACCGTACCTAAACTGGCTAACACGTTGTACAACAAAGCTTTGCTGCGACTGTAACCGCTGTGTAACAAAATCGCGAAATCCCCCACTTCTTGCGGAATCTCATGCGCTGCCACCGCTAAACTGGTGACTATGCCTAATTGAATATCGGTCAAAAATGCGGCGGCAATTAACACCCCATCAACAAAATTGTGGATGCTATCGCCCAAGATAATAAACACACCGGCTGCACGACGATTCGATGGCGAATGTCCATGACTATGGGAATGGCCGTGATGCTCATGCGCCTCTTCACCATGGGCTTCGCAAGCGTGAGAATGACAGTGACGCCAGATAAATAACTTTTCCAGCACAAAAAACAACAAAATCCCAACCAAAATCGTCGCTGATAAATTTTCCATTTCAGCCACGGGCACTTCTTCAAAAGCGTGAGGAATCAAGCCGCAAAATGCACCGGTCAATAACGCCCCGATTGCAAAACTAATCCCATGTGGCAATACCTTTTGGCGCAAAGTTTCAGGCAACAACAAAAACACACTCGCCGCCAAAACACTCAACACCCCGCCTAAGGCAGTAAACAGGATGATAAACAGCAAAACATTCAAATTAATCTCTCCAGATCAGACTGGCCATCCGCCCAGTAGCGGCACCATCGCGGCGGTAAGAATAAAAACGCTGGGCATCGCTAACGGTACATAAACCACCACCATAAACCTGCTCGACACCTAAGTTAGCTAAACGAATTCGCGCCAGCTGATAAATATCCGCCAACCATTTGCCCGCTTGGGTGGCAGAAAAAGCAACGCTGGCATTGGCATTTTGGCTCACAAATGCTTCACGCACCTCATCGCCAACTTCAAAATGCGCTGGGCCAATCGCAGGACCTAACCAAACTTGCAGATCACGGCAATTCATCGCGGCAATGGTTTGTTCAATCACGCCAGCTTGTAAACCGCGCCAACCGGCATGAGCAGCACCAATCACCGCCCCTTGATCACCGCAAAATAAAACCGGCAAGCAATCAGCCGTCAAAACCGCACAAACAACGCCCGACTGATCAGTAAAACTAGCGTCTGCTTCCGGCAAATCAGTAACTTGATCGGCTTTCACCACATCAACACCATGCAGCTGCTGCAACCAAACTGGCTCGGCAGGCAACGCCAGCATTTGTTTAATCATCGCTCGATTATTAAGCACCGCATCAGCGGCATCATTGACATGACTAGCAGGATTTAAACTGGCATAAAGCCCCTGACTAACGCCACCGGAGCGTAAAGTCACCGCCGCATGAAGGCCTTCAGGCAATTGCCAATCGGGTTTAATCCAGTTCATTAGCAGCCAGCAAATTGACTAGATTTTGCATATCGTCAGGCATAGGTTTTTCCCATTCGCAATATTCACCAGTTTCAGGATGCTCTAAACCCAGCTTGGTCGCGTGTAATGCTTGACGTTTAAAGGCTCGCAAAGCTTCAGCTAATTCAGGACTGCAATCGGCAGGCATTTGGAACCGACCACCATAAACCTGATCACCCACCAAAGCGTAATTGATATGGCTCATGTGAACCCTAATTTGATGG
This sequence comes from uncultured Pseudomonadota bacterium, assembly GCA_903931355.1. Taxonomy (GTDB): domain Bacteria; phylum Pseudomonadota; class Gammaproteobacteria; order Methylococcales; family Methylomonadaceae; genus Methylomonas. Next base: position 1,644 of record CAIZCB010000436.1, on the reverse strand, counting down.
GTACGACCCGTTTCGAGCTTAACCCGAATCAGGGTATGCCGTTTAAAGCGTTGTTCCAAACGGTAATGCGTGACCGCTTCTTTGCCATCACGACGCACCGCATTACGTTTGCGATCAACCGGATGACGACCAATTGGCGCATCGACGGTACCACCGGCTGTCATCCAGCCTTTCACCAAAGCCAGATATTCGCGATTGATACTGCGCTCTTGCAACTGCTCAACCAAGCTATTGTGAGCTTGCAAGGTTTTAGCAATCATCAACAAACCGCTGGTTTCTTTGTCGATACGATGGACAATCCCTGCTCTAGGCAGAACATTCAGATTAGGATCATGGTTAAGCAAGGCATTTACCAAAGTGCCATTCCAATTCCCTACTGCAGGATGTACAACTAATCCTGCTGGTTTGTTGATAATCAGCAAGGAATCGTCTTCGTAAACAATATCTAGCGGAATATCTTCGGGATCGGACTCTAAAACCACTTCGGCTTCAGCATCCAACTCGATTTCTTCGCCACCATCGAGCTTCTCGCGACCGCGCAAAGCCACGCCGTCAACCTTGACTCGCCCTGCTTTAATCCAAGTTTGCAGCTTGCTGCGCGAATAATCAGGGAACATCTCAGCCAAACATTGGTCGAGCCGCATACCCGCCAGTTCCTCAGGAACTCTTGCCGTTAATATCGTCATAGTGGTTTTTAAGTTATACTCGCGCTCGGAATGCCGCCGTTAGGCCGCAAAAAACCTGCAATATTACAACGTGTTGTCTATCGTATGCGATTACTTTTAGTAAAATCTATCCTCATCATCAGCTTGGCTTTTAGCTTACAAGGTTGCGAAACCTTGCAAGGACTAATGAGCAAGGACACTTCCAGCAAAGAAGATGACTACAAAGACTGGGATGAACAACGCTTCCGAGATCAAGCCCAAGAAGCACTCGATAACAAAAACTTCCAAAAAGCCGTATCGATGTACGAAGCGATGGAAGCCCGTTATCCATTTGGCGATTACGCCCCGCAAGCTCAGCTGAACGTGGCTTATTCCTATTATAAAAATGATGATCCCGAAGCCGCCATCGCCGCTGCCGAGCGTTTCATCAAAACCCATCCACGTAACGCTAGTGTTGATTACGCTTACTATTTGAAAGGCTTAGTCAATTACAATCGCGGGATTGGTTTTATCGACCGTTTTTTACCGACTGACGCCTCGCAGCGCGACCCAGGCCCTGCGCGCGATTCTTACGATAACTTCAACGAATTAATTCGTCGTTTTCCTAATAGCCAATACGCTGCTGATGCGAAACAGCGAATGATCGCCTTGCGTAACAACTTAGCCATGTACGAAGTTCACGTTGCTGATTTCTACATGCGCCGTAAAGCCTATGTAGCCGCAGTTAATCGCGCCAACCATGTGGTTAAAGAATATCAACGCACACCAGCCGTGCCGATGGCCTTGCAAATCATGCAAGACGGTTACACCCAGTTAGGTTTGAATGACTTAGCGGCCGATGCTGATCGGGTATTTAAACTCAACTATCCCAACGGCGCACCACAAGCCGATTATAAAGACGACACCTTTATCCAAAAAGCTTGGGACACAATGGGATTGGATCATTAAGCCTTGTTTCAGCTTTTCACAGACAACCAAC
>CAIZCB010000435.1 GCA_903931355.1 uncultured Pseudomonadota bacterium | reverse complement strand
GTGTTGTGTTCAATTCAAACACCAAATTCATTATCGATCTGAAGAATTACTCAATTCGGCTTTGATAGACTCTACCAATGCTCGGATGCAACTATATTTACGGATTAAAGAACGGTTTCAAAAAGAAGAAGCCAATCCCAAACGCATAGATATTGATTGTCCGTGCCAACAAAAACCGTAATTTTTAATCTCAAGGAAGTTAATCATGCACAGCAAAATTTTATTATTGATCAGCGCGTTAGTTTTACCGATGACTAGCTATGCGGCCAGCGACAACAATTACGAAACCCCAGCTAGTCATAAGCTGGATCATTTGAGTAAAGAACTAGGATTAACGGCCGAACAAAAAGCTAAAGTGGATGCGATTTTTAAAGCCCAACACGAAAAATTTGCCGCCATTCACCGCGAATCACACGATAAAGTCACCGAACTGTTAAACCCAGAACAAGCGGCAAAATGGGAAGAAATGCGCCGTCAACATCAAGCGCAAATGCCAAAACCACAATGAGTAGCGCAAACCAATTACGCTGGGGAATTCTCGGCGCAGCACGAATCAATGAGCGCTTAATGCCTGCGATTTTGGAAGCCAATAACGCCCAGTTAGTGGCAATCGCCAGTCGTCGCACTGGTGCTTCGGCAGAAACTTTAGCCAAATACGCACCGTGTTACCCCAACATCAAAGCCTATGATGATTTAGATGCTTTGTTGGCTAATGCCGATATTCAAGCCGTGTATTTGCCAATGGCTAACCATGAACATGCAGAATGGGCTTTGCGGGCGATTGCCAGCGGCAAGCATGTGTTATGTGAAAAACCAATGGCATTAAATGTTGCCGATATTGACGCCATCGAAGCGGCCGCCCAGCAACAACAAGTTAAAGTGATGGAAGGTTTTATGTACCGCTTCCATCCGCAACATGCGCGAGTGATGGAGATTTTAGACTCCGGTTTGATTGGTGAAATTCGCTCAGTTCGCGCCAGCTATTCGTTCATGATGCGGCCAGCGCGGCTGTATCGTTTGGCGGAAAGCGTCGATAACGGCGGCGGAGCGATGTGGGACATTGGCTGTTATGCAATTCATTCGCTAAGAATGTTTTTTAAGCAATTACCCAAAGCGGTGACAGCTTTATCCCACTATGCCGAAAGCGGCGCGGATATTGCCAGCAGTGGCGTGTTAGATTTTGGCGAAGGCCGTTTCGCACAATTTGATTTCAGCTTTGATCGAGCCAGACGTTGTGAATACGAAATTATCGGCACCAAAGGCGGCATCAAATGCCATATCGTTTGGCAATTGCCGGGCGATGTACCGGTGATTTCTTGGTGGACAGAAGACGGCCAACAAAGTGAACAACGCTTGCCAGCGGTTAATCACTTCAAAGCCGAAATTGAGCATTTCAGCGATTGCGTTCTCAATGGCCAAGCGCCCGCTTTATCGTTAGCAGATGCGCGAGATAACTGTCGGGTTATCGTTGCGGCGTTAGCTTCGGCAAAACAAGGTAAAACTATTCAAATCTAACTTGCATCCCCTCTTTGAAAAAGAGGGGTTAGGGGAGATTATTTAAATAAATCCCCCCTCAATCCGCCTTTTTCAAAGGGGGATGTATTCTTAAATAGCAGCGAGTAGCAACGGGAACAAAGCTCTCGCACAACCTTTACTGACTATCCCCCACCGGCGCTGCAAAACCATCAGCCACCAGTTTATCGACATTACTGCCAGTTAAGCTTTGCAAAAAAGCCACCAAATCAGCAATCTCGCTATCCGATAAACCCAGCGGTTTAATCATTGGCGACAGATTTTCATTCGCCACGCCACCTTGATTATAAAACCGCACCACGTCCTCCAAACTCGCCAAACTGCCGTTGTGCATATACGGCGCACTTAACGCCACGTTGCGTAGGCTAGGGGTTTTGTAAGCCCAACGATCAGCGGGATTTTGGCTGATTTCATAAAAACCCAAATCATTGGCTTTATTTTCAGCGACTGACTTAAGCGCTTGGCTATCGACATTAATCGCAATACCTGGGGCAACTTGCAACACTTGTTGCTCGGGTGTTTTCGCCATTGATTGTTGATAACCAATGCCGGTGTTATGGCGCTTTTGGTCAGTCAACAAAGCCGATTTTTGTTCAATGCTGTGACAAGCCACACAACCGCCTTTACCACTAAACAAAGCAAATCCGCGTTGCGCTTGCTGACTCATCGCCTCGGCTTGTTTACCAAAATACCAACTATCAAACGCCGAATTCGCAGAATTTAAACTGCGTTGATAGCTCGCCAAAGCTTGGCCGACATTCAGCATATTCGGCGCTTGATGAAAGGCTTTTTCAAACCAGCCTTGATAATCGGCATTGGCTTTGATTTTATTAATCACATAACCAATCGACGGATTCGCCATTTCATTCTGTGCCAACAACGGCCCCCAAGCTTGCTGTTCCAAACTGTCTTCGCGGCCATCATGGAACAACAATTTCGCATAAGCAACGTTATACAAAGACGGACTATTACGCCTAACGCTACGCCCTTCAACACCGACAGCGGTTGCCATTTCATTATTGCTAAAACCTTGTTCGGGAATATGGCACATGGCGCAGGAAAAAGTATTGTTCAAAGACAATCGGCGGTCATAAAACAACTTGCGACCTAAGGCAATTTTAGCGGCATTGATAGCGTTATCGGCAGGCGAGGTTAATTTCGGCAAACCCAATGGAGGCTTTTGTGCGTAGCTCAACAAATTAGCAGCTTGGCCTTGGCGCTGGGTTAAAGCTATCGAGCGAGTTTGGTAATCGGCTTGTTGGTAAGTTTGTTTGTAATCACCAGCCCGATACAGAATTTCGGGATCGTTTGCTGATTTAACGATAGGCAAATCACCCGCTAACAAGGTCTTAATATCGCTAATTAAAGTCTGCGGATTTAAAAAATCGACGCTGTAAATATTGCGGATTTGCTTGTTGGTATCAATTAAATACACCCGTAACAAATGCGAAAAAGTGCCGGTAAATTGGCCTTTTTCATCATAAATCTTCTGCACATTTTGCTGATAAGCATCCAAAATCGGCTGCAATTGTTGTTCTGAAGCGGTAGTTAAAAACTGCCAATCCAAATTAACATTATTTAAACCCTGTCCATATAACTGCATTTTTTCCGGCGTATCGTGACTGGGATTAAAACTTAAAGTCAGCAAGCGTAATTTGCTGGCAATTTCTGGCTGCTTTTGTAATTCACGACTGATTTTATGCAGCACCTGAGTCGCTAATGGGCAGCCATTGACATCGCTGCAAGTGGCGTAAATAAAACTTAGCAAAACGATTTTATCGCCCATTAAATCGTAAAGCGACTTGGATTGATTAGCGGTATTGAGGACTTCACCATTGCCGGCTTTGCTAATAATTGGCAGGGTGTAAGTGGCTGATTCGGCGGAAATGCCAGATGAAAATAGGCTGAGCCACAATAATATTAAGCAATAAAAATATCTCATCATGTCAGTCTGAATTAAGCGACTAAACGCTCAATACGAATCGTATTTTTTTGCTTAGCTTGCCATAAATCATATTTAACCTGCATTTCTAACCAAAGATCGGCGGAAGTACCTAACCACTGAGACAATCGAATCGCCATATCCGCACTGATATTGATATTGCTATTGGCATTTAAGATTTTCGACAAGGTAACACGAGATATTTTTAATGCCTTAGCCGCATCGGTAATACTCATTGTTTCAGGTATCCATTCCCGTAAAACTAATCCCGGATGAGGTGGGTTGTACATATCACGCATTATCTTCTCCTATGAATTTAGCTTGCTCTGAGTGTCGCCAATGCCCCGACTTCCCACCCATTTTCTCCAACAATTGCACCCCGCCAATCACCATCCCCCTATCCACTGCCTTGCACATGTCATATATCGTCAACAAGGCGATTTGTGTGGCAGTCAGGCCTTCCATTTCCACCCCAGTTTGGCCATTGGTTTTTACTGTGGTTAAGCAGTAGACTCGATTATGTTCAGTATCAGTAGTTAGTTGAATATCCACATGAGTTAATGGCAGCGGATGACAAAGCGGAATTAAATCAGCAGTACGTTTGCTGGCCATAATTCCAGCAACACGCGCAATGCCTAACACATCACCTTTTTTATGATTGCCGGCCATAATCAACGCCAAAGTCGAAGCCTGCATTTCGATGTAACCTTCACAGACAGCGGTGCGTTGAGTGATGGCTTTATCGCCAACATCGACCATGTGCGCTTCACCAGCGGCATTAAAATGATTGAGCGTGTTGCTAGGCATGGGATAATCCGATCATTATTAACAGCTGGGCATTGTATTACCCGATAAAACATCATGTCGATTAAAGTCCGTTATTTTGCCAGTTTGAAAGAGCGCGTCGGCCATGCTGATGCGGAATTGCTATTGCCTGAACCTTTATCAGCAAGCCAGATTTGGCAGCAATTAAATCCTGATTTAGCGATGCCTGAGGGCGTATTGGTTGCGGTGAATATGGAATATGCTGGTTTAGATACACTGGTTAAAGACAACGACGAGTTAGCTTTTTTTCCACCCGTAACCGGCGGTTAATATGAGCATCAGCCTTACTTCTCAAGCATTCGATCCTTGGCAAAGCCTTGCCGAATACCAAGCCCAACAACTCGCAGGCAAATACGGTGCGACTGCAGTTTTTGTCGGCACCATGCGCGACTTTAATCAAGGTGATGGTGTGGTCGGCATGACGTTGGAACATTACCCCGGCATGACTGAAAAACAGTTAGCTTTGATTGTCGAACAAGCTAATCAGCAATGGGTATTGATGGATACTTTGTTAATTCACCGTATTGGTGATGTGGTGCCGGATGATAGTTTGGTATTAGTGGCTGCTTGGTCGGCACATCGAGGAGACGCTTTTGATGCTTGTCGTTTCATCATGGAAGCCTTAAAAAAACAGGCACCGTTTTGGAAAAAAGAACGCTTGGCTTCTGGCGAAGTGCGTTGGGTGGAAAGTAATAGCAATGGCTATCAAAAATAAATCGAAACGCCGTTCGTGATTGGATCAGCACGAACGGCAAAGTGATTAACCAGCCACTCGATCAATAATACCTTCCGCTTGTTTAACAAAGGCTTTCAAATCGCCCTTTTTAACGGTTTCACGCGGAATCACAATCGCCGCATCAATCGCTACATAAATGTAAATATAGTCTTTATGACGCTCAACTCGCAGCATGTCTTTCCAAGGAGTTTTGTGTTTACCACCCGGTGAACGCTCTTGTAAAAACTCTGGTTCAATTGTTAAGGAATGAATCCCAAACATCGCGGCTTTTTCAGCTTTGGTGTATTGGTTAAAAAACTGGCGGCGCATGTCGATTTTCATCACAAACGGTGACGCAATCCCCCAGCCCAAAGCCAACAAGGTAATGTAGGCAGTGGTCCACATGTCTTGATAATAGACATAGTAAAACAAACCAAACACCAGCATCACACCCGGCACCAACAAACGGTTCTGGCGGATTTTCTTCTGCATTTCAGGGTTTTGGGCAAGTCTTAATTCATTAAAATGAACAAGATCTTGTTCGCGGAATTCATATTCAAGTTCTAACATTTATATAGCTCAATAGATTGATGGATTAATGCATTTTAATTTTTGCGTGGGTACTGCGGCGGAATAAATTCGATAAGCTTAACATTGCGGTGCGGAAATAGCCGTGAATCGCGACTTGGTGCATTTTGTACAGCGACAAATAAACGATGTAAGCAATAAAGCCGCCGACACTCACCGTACCCATTAAGCTGCCCATCAGGCTGCCAACGGTGGTGAATTTGCCTAGCGACACCAAGGAACCGTAGTCATGATAAACAAACTTAACGGCGGGTTTATTTTTTAGGCGATTAACAATGGTTTTTGCCACTGCCGAGGCTTGTTGATGTGCGGCTTGGGCGCGCGGCGGCACATTGCCACCATGACCTTCCCAAACACAAGCAGCACAGTCGCCAATTGCAAAAATATTGTCATCACTAGTTTTTAAGGTCTGATCGACCACCAGTTGATTGATGTGATTGGTTTCTAAGCCGTCGAGATTTTTCATCCAATCCGGCGCTTTAATCCCCGCCGCCCAGACTTTTAAATCCGCCTCAAACACTTCGCCATCGTGAGTATGCACCGCCGTTTCGGTCACTTCCGTCACCCGACGACCGAGCTTTAACTGAATATCCAGCTTCACCAATTGTTGTTGAGTTGCAGTTGATAAACGCGGTGGCAAGGCGGGTAATAATTGGGTGGCGGCTTCAATGATGGTGATTTTGACTTTGTCAGAATCTTCTAAACCATAAGTCGCTAACAACTTGGTGACTTCGTGTAATTCTGCTGACAGCTCAACCCCAGTCGCACCGGCACCAATAATCACAATCGACAATGGCTTGTCTTTTAAGCTATTTTGGCCAGCGTAGGATTTAATGTAATAGGTTTCGACCAGTTGTTTTTGGAAGCGATAAGCTTGGGTGGTGGTGTCGATAAACATGCAATGTTGATCAACACCTTTAATCCCAAAAGTATTAGAAACACTACCGACCGACATCACCAAAGTATCGTATTTCAATACCCGACGCGGAATTAATTCAACACCTTTGTCGTTAAGTGTGGGGCTAACGATGACTTCTTGAGTTTCGCGATTTAGACCTTCCATACGGCCTAAGCGAAAGCGGAAATGATTACGATGGGCTTGGGATAAGTATTCGATTTCCTCAGCTTCTGCCAAGGTGCCGGAAGCAACTTCGTGCAACAACGGCTTCCAGATATGAGTCGAAGTGGCATCCAACAAAGTCACTTCTGCCAAACCTTTTTTGCCTAGCGCATGGCCCAAATGGGTTGCCAGCTCTAAACCAGCCGCACCGCCGCCGATAATCAGAATTTTATGTATCTCGTCAGCCATTATCTTTCCCCTCAAGTCTGTTGCCATTTGGCAAGCAAAGAAAGCGCTGTCCGTGCTTTGTTATAAATTCCCTAGTTTTTGCATTATAACTAAACAAACTGAGGGTGACTGATTTTGACACCAAGCAAAGTAACAACTCCTAATTATTAGCCCATCTCAACCGCTACACTCAACGGCATATGGTCACTTAGTCGAAGCCATTTTTCAGGCAAACCAATTAAAAGATTAGATTGCCCAACAAGATCACTTGAGCAGAAAACATAATCAATGTGGTATTTCTTTTCCATGTGACGATAAAGATAGAAAGTAGGCGTAGCTTCTTTTCCTTGAGCTTCGTTAAATTGGTGATGATATAAGCTGACTACTCCAATTTCATTCAATTCATCGACAACATCCGAATGACTCCACCATCTATCTGACTGATCCCAGACTTGATTACTATTAAAATCACCTATTATCAACGTTCTTTGATTTGAAAGTTCAGTACGATGAATTTGGAAATATTTCCAAAATTGGCCAATATAGCTAAACGTTTGAGCCCTTCCCCCCTTTGTCCAAACGCCCAAAACGGTAAGCGAATCATTAATGGTAAATGGCAAAAAAAGTTTTAAATCGGATGTCGACCACTCTAAAGCAGAATTTTTACTGTTTACCCCCGAGAATCTAAACTGTCCATTCCAAGATAAACTTTTAACGGTGTTCCCTTTTCTAGGAAACACTCCAATACCTTTGTGAGTTGAGTCCCCAATCCATAAAAAATCACCAGCCCACGATAAAAATGCTTTGGTTGATTTTGCAGGATTTTCACATTCTTGAATAATCAGAATATCAGCATCAAACTCATCAAGTTCATGAAGCTTATTTCTAAAAGCGCCACCGCAATTCCAAGTCACTATTTTCATTACAAAAATTCTTTTAACTAAAGAAAACCGTATGCAACATTTTCGATGACAACAGCATCAACATCACCGCAAACAGCTTCTTCAACGTCGCCACTGGCAATTTATGCGCCAGCTTCGCCCCCAATGGCGCGGTGAAAATACTAATCGAGGCAATCGCCGCCACCGCTGGCAAATAGATATAACCAAAGCTAAATTCAGGCATATCAGCCACTTGCCAGCCGCTAATCAAATAGCCCAAAGTACCCGACAATGCAATCGGCAAACCAATCGCCGCCGAGGTACCAATCGCGTTTTGTACTTTGACATTACACCAAGTCATAAACGGCACACTCAAGGAACCGCCACCAATCGCCACCAAAGCCGACACCGCGCCAATCACCACGCCGACCACAGACAAAGCCAACGGTTTAGGTAGTTGTCGAGTCGGTTTAGGTTTAATGTTCAGCAACATCTGCACCGACACATAAGCCATAAAAACCACGAAAAAAATCGCCAACGGTTTAGCTGGAATCAAGCCCGCCAAAATCGCCCCGCCAAAAGTACCCGCGACAATCCCCGGCGCAATCGCCACCACCACCGACCAAATCACCGCCCCGTGTTTGTGATGTGCTCGCAAGCTGGAAATTGAGGTAACGATAATTGCCGCCATTGAAGTAGCCAAGGCCAAATGGACAAGATGCTCACGCGGAAAGCCCTGCATCGCAAACATCGTCGTCAACACCGGCACCATAATCCCACCACCACCGACACCTAGTAAGCCAGCAAAAAAACCAACCGCAGCGCCTAGGGTTAAATAGGCTAAAAGCCAGTCTGTTTCTATCATTCTTAATCCCTTGATGAATTGATTTAAAAAATCTAAGTAAAACTTCGCAGCTAATTTAGATAACTATTACCCATCTACCCGCAAAGATAAATTGATCCCTTTATTCCACTCAGACAACATAACTTCCCCCATCTGCCTGAAAGCTGGTGTTCGATGTAAATAGCTATTGATTTCAATCATAGCGCTAACCATACCATCAGCAACTTCGCCAATTAATTCTTGAGCACGGCTTTCGGTTAAATCGCAGTGTGAGCGAGCAAATTTGATTAATGCTTTGTATTTAGGCCAGCGCTTACTGCCGCCTAAAGTTAATGCGAGAG
>CAIZCB010000434.1 GCA_903931355.1 uncultured Pseudomonadota bacterium | reverse complement strand
CACCCGCATATAGTCAGTTGCCGCAATCACAGGGCCTTTGGTATCGGCTAAGCAACGCTCAACATGAGAAACACGAGCAGTTTCGGTTGGATGTAAACGATTCCAACGCTCACAGCTTTGACCATCACGACCTAGCTCGGTAAAGCTTGGGCAGCTCCACAAATCAGCATCAACACCCCAATCATCACGCAACAATTTTGCTGCTTCGATGACTTCGATAAAGATGGTGCCAGAACCCAACAATTGAACTCTTGGCTTTTTGCTGTTCGGGCCTTTTTTGAACAAGTACATACCTTTCAGAATGTCATCATTGACGCCTTCTGGGGTTGCAGGTTGTTCGTAGTTTTCATTCATCAAAGTGATGTAATAGAAAATATCTTCCTGCTCGACATACATGCGGCGTAAACCGTCATGAATAATCACCGCTAATTCGCCAGCAAAAGTTGGATCGTAAGAATAGCAGTTTGGCACAGTTGCCGACATCAAATGGCTATGTCCATCTTCATGTTGCAAACCTTCGCCATTCAAGGTGGTTCGACCAGCCGTACCACCCAACAAGAAACCACGCGTACGTTGATCAGCCGCAGCCCAAATCAAATCGCCAACACGTTGGAAACCAAACATTGAGTAGTAGATGAAGAACGGAATCATCGGTACGCCGTGGGTTGAATAGGCTGTACCAGCAGCAATCCAGTCACACAAACCACCGGCTTCGTTAATCCCTTCTTGTAAAACTTGGCCGTGTTTGTCTTCTTTGTAGAACATCAGCTGTTCAGCATCTTGCGGGGTATAAAGCTGACCGACTTGTGACCAGATACCCAGCTGTCTGAACATACCTTCCATACCAAAAGTACGCGATTCATCCGGCACAATCGGCACAATGCGTTTACCGATTTGTTTGTCTTTAACCAGAATGTTCAAAATCCGCACAAACGCCATGGTGGTGGAGATTTCATGGCCTTCGCCAGTACCTTCCAACATCGCTTTAAACGCTGTCAAAGCTGGGATTTCTAATGGGTAAGATTTCGCCCGTCTAGCTGGCAAATAACCACCTAAATCAACACGACGCTGACGCATATATTTCAATGCTTCTGAATCTTCTGGGAAACGAATGTAAGGCAGATTGACCAATTCTTCATCAGTCACAGGCAATTGATAACGATCACGAATCAATTTGATTGATTCAATGCTCATTTTTTTCTGTTGGTGACTGGTGTTTTGCGCTTGGCCAGAATCACCCATGCCGTAACCTTTAATGGTTTTCGCCAAAATCACGGTTGGTTGATTTTTATGATTTACCGCTGCATTAAACGCCGCAAAGACTTTAATCGGGTCATGACCGCCACGGTTCAATTCCCAAATATCACGGTCGGTATAGTCTTTAACTAACTCTTGCAACTCAGGGGTATTGAAGAAATGCTCACGAACATAAGCGCCATCTTTTGATTTGAAGGTTTGATAATCACCGTCAACGCATTCCATCATACGTTTAACCACCAAACCGTTTTTATCGCGGGCTAACAACGCATCCCAGCGACGACCCCAAATCACTTTGATGACGTTCCAGTTGGCACCACGGAAGTTGCCTTCTAATTCTTGAATGATTTTGCCGTTACCGCGAACAGGGCCGTCTAAGCGCTGTAAGTTGCAGTTAACTACGAAAATCAGATTATCTAATTTTTCACGACCGGCCATACCAATCGCGCCCAAGGTTTCTGGCTCATCGGTTTCACCGTCACCTAAAAACGCCCAAACTTTACGGCCATCGGTATTAGCGAAGCCACGATCTTGCATATAACGCATGAAACGGGCTTGGTAAATCGCCATGATTGGGCCTAAACCCATAGAAACAGTTGGGAACTGCCAAAAATCAGGCATCAACCAAGGATGCGGATAAGACGATAAACCTTTACCACCGACTTCTTGGCGGAAGCTATCCATCTGGTCATCGCTTAAACGACCTAATAAAAAGGCGTGAGCGTAAATACCTGGAGAAGAATGGCCTTGAGAGAAAATTAAATCGCCGCCGTGTTTTTCAGACGGGGCATTCCAGAAATGATTTTGACCGACATCGTACAAAGTAACCGCAGACGCGAAACTAGCGATATGACCACCAACATTGGTGTATTTATTCGCCCGTAACACCATCATCATCGCATTCCAGCGAACATAAGAGCGAACGGTGCGTTCCAAATCGGTATTGCCAGGGAATTTTGGCTGTTTGTCGATGGTAACGCTATTGACGTAAGGCGTGGTAGCACTGAAAGGAATGTCTAAGCCAGATTGTCTGGCAGTACTCACTAACTTTTCAATCAGAAAACTAGCGCGATCGCTGCCTTCTTTTTCGATAACCGATTCGAGTGCTTCCATCCACTCGCGGGTTTCTTCAGGGTCAATATCGTGTAATCCGTTAACGTCGGTGTTTAAGCTGTTATTCATTACGAGGCCTGGGAAAAATCGTTGGACTATCCCTAAAAAGGATACCTGAAAAGCCTGCTTTCAGCATGTTTTTTTCCGTTTTACACCGCTTTCATTAAGCAACAATCGCCAATTGATTGATCAACAACGCTACGAACTGCAAGACAACATCGAACATCCCGCCCGCTGTTTAGCCCAATCAGGACGTTTTTCAGCAAATTGTTGCTTGCCTTGCTGCTCATCATAAGGCCGCCGCAATACCTCTAATAATTCACCCACACCACTAAAATCGCCTTGCTCAGCTTTATCAATCGCCTGTTGTGCCAAATAGTTTCGCAACACATATTTCGGATTGACCGCATTCATTGCCGCCCGTCGCTGTTGATTAGGTCGAGCATCGACTTTAAGCCGCTGTAGATAATCATTCAACCAAGATTCAGCTATTTTTTTGACCTCATCATTTAGCGGTGCATAGCTACTGGCTTGCAAAAGCGTCTGAAAACTTGCCGTAGCATCATTCAAATCCAAATCAGCCAAACCGCGATAAAACAAAGTCATATCAGTTTCAGCCGCTTTTAACAGGCTCAACAAATCCGCCACCAAGTTATCGTCAGTTTGAGGATTAAAACTCAGCAAACCCAATTTATTGGCCATATTGGTCTGCCACGCTTGCTCAAACTGTTTGCTATAAACCTGTAACGCCTGCTGCAAAGGCTCGACTTGTTCGATCAAAGGATAAATCGCATTCGCCAATTGCACTAAATTCCAATAAGCAATCTGCGGTTGATTGCCAAAACGATAGCGGCGACCGTTGGCATCGGTGGTGTTCGGCGTCCAATCAGGATCATAATTTTCCAACCAGCCATACGGGCCATAATCAATGGTTAAGCCCAAAATCGACATATTGTCAGTATTCATCACGCCATGCACGAAACCCACTCGCTGCCAATCAGCAACCATTTCAGCGGTTTTGCGACAAACTTCTTCAAACCACTGACCATAAACCTCAATTGAGGGCTCGCCTAAATGCGGAAAATCGTTGCGTATCGTGAAATCGACCAAGCTTTTTAAAGTTGCCAAATCTTGTCGCGAGCTAAAAATCTGAAAACTACCAAAACGCACAAACGATGGCGCAACCCGACAAACCACCGCGCCCAACTCCAGCTGCGGATTACCGTCATAAAACATATCCCGCATCACCTGTTCACCGGTCAACACTAAACTTAAAGCCCGAGTGGTCGGCACACCTAAATGATGCATCGCTTCGCTACACAAAAACTCCCGCACCGAAGAACGCAATACCGCCAAACCATCGGCACCACGAGAATAGGGCGTTGCCCCCGCGCCTTTTAACTGCAAGGCGAATCGCTGACCATTTTGTCCAAGCACCTCACCCAAATTAATCGCTCGGCCATCGCCTAATTGTCCAGCCCATTGACCAAACTGATGGCCGCCATAACACATTGCATAAGGCTGCATCCCATTTGCCAAACGATTGCCAACAAACACCTGCTTAAAATCATCCGACTCACAAACTTCGTTCGACAAGCCTAATTGTTCGGCCACTTCCTGCGAATAAGCCACCAATTGCGGCGCTTTAACTAGCGTTGGCGATACCAAGGAATAACACGCTTTATAAACTTGCCGACGATAATTTTCGGTTTCGCTATCAGCAGGTAATTGCTGAATAAATCGATTGTCAAAACGCAATTGGTCGAGAGGATGAATACTAGGCATGGATGACATAAAATCAGGTTTGGATTAGTGCTTATAAGCGGCTAAGATAGCCAACTTTAAGCTACTATGTCACAAACAACTTCCCCACAGGTTTCTAAATGAAAAAATCGTTTACTCAATCGGCGTTAAAAGCAATAAAACTCAGTTCATTTTTGCTATTTGGCAGCATCGCTGCCAGCCAATTAACCGGCT
>CAIZCB010000433.1 GCA_903931355.1 uncultured Pseudomonadota bacterium | reverse complement strand
GCCACAACATCAATTCGCTCAACCGCTAAATGAACTAATTGACTCAAATCTAAGCCTATATATAGGTAAGGTTGTCGCCAGTCTTCCAGAAAAAGAAGCGGCTATATTGAATATGCGTTTTGGCTTGCACAATCATCACGAGATGACTTTACAAGCCATAGCGGATCAACTGCACGTGACCAGAGAACGGGTCAGACAAATACAGAACGATGCTTTAAAAAAATTAAAACAGCAGTTCGGTTACGACTTGTTGCCGTTTCTTGAGCCAAATCAAGGCTAAATAAACGCAAGAAACACTAACAGGCAAAGCTGCAATAACAAGAGGAGTGATTTATGTCATCAGAAAAACCAAACACAACCAACCAAACACCGCCACCCGATTGGAAAGCCGAGTTTGATAAACATTGGCATAAAGTCAGCCAACGCAGCGCGGATTTTTATAACGACCATAAACAGCTGTTTAAATTATCCAATATTGGCGCGGCATTAGGCGGCGCGGTCGCTTTGACTTGGCTTGCCAGCGGTGTTTACATCGTTGACGAAGGTAACCGTGGCGTTGTCACCCGTTTTGGTGCTTACACTGAAACCACACAACCAGGCCCACATTGGCACATGCCGTTGCCGATTGAAAAAGTCAAAATCGTTAATGTTGAACAACAACGCTTTATCGAAGTGGGCTACCGCGACTCTAGCCGCTTTGCCAAAGCAGCAACGATTCCACAAGAATCTTTGATGCTAACCAGCGACGAAAACATTATTAATGTGCGTTTAGCGGTGCAATATCAAATCAACAACGCTAAAGACTACTTATTTAATGTTAAAGACAACGAAGCGACCTTAAAACAATTAACCGAAAGCGTTGAACGCGGGGTAATTGGTCGTAACAACATGGACTTCGTATTAACCGAAGGCCGTAGCGACATCGTTGCCGAAATTAAACGCGAAATTCAAACCGCAATGGACGATTACCATGCCGGTGTCACCATCGCCAGCGTCAACTTACAAGATGCACAGCCACCTGAAGAAGTTCAAGGTTCGTTTGAAGATGCGATTCGTGCTCGCGAAGATAAACAACGCTTAATCAACGAAGCCGAAGCTTATAGCAACGAAATTATTCCAAAAGCTCGCGGTGCAGCAGCTCGCTTAATGCAAGAAGCGGAAGCATTCGAAGCAGAAAAAATTGCCAAAGCCAAAGGTGAAACTGAGCGTTTTGATCAATTGTTGGTGGAATACGAAAAAAGCCCAGCAATTACACGCAAACGCTTATACCTAGAAGCGAAAGAAAAACTTTACAGCGGCAGCAACAAAATTTTGATCGAATCCGAACGTAATGCCTCGCAGTTCTACATGCCATTACCAGCCACTAATCAAGCGGCCAATAATGTCGTTAGCAGAACAGTAGCAGAACCTGAATTAAGCGCCGACAGCGCCGATAAAGGCAATGCTCACAAAGCTAACCTTAGCAGCGACTTACGCCCAAGCCGGAGCAAATAATGAACATTAGAACTAATACAACCGTACTCGTACCAGCTGGCCTTGGCTTATTAGCAATGGCCTATATGTCGGTTTTTTATGTCAATCAACATGAAAAAGCCATTATGTTTCGTCTAGGTGAAATGGTCACCTCCGACTATAAACCTGGTATCCATTTTAAGACCCCCATCATCAATAATGTCAGTACATTTGATGCGCGTGTGCTGACCTTGGACACTAAGTCTGAGCGTTTTCTTACCTCCGAAAAGAAGAATGTAATTGTTGATTCTTTCGTTAAATGGAGAATCGGTGATGTGGGTCTCTTTTACACCACAGTTGGCGGTGATGAATATCAAGCCAATTTACGTCTTGAACAAATTACTAAAGACGCGATGCGCGGCGAGTTTGGTCTACGCACTATCAAGCAATTGATTTCAGAAGACCGTACTGAATTACGTCAAACCTTGTTGACTAAATTAGCCCCAGTCGCGGCTAAATTTGGTATCGAGCTCATTGATATTCGTATCAAACGCATTGATTTGCCGCAAGAAGTAAGTAACTCGGTTTATCAAAGAATGCGCGCTGAACGTGAACGGGTTGCTCGTGAGTTCCGCTCACAAGGTGCAGAAAGTGCAGAGCAAATCAGCGCTGAAGCCGACAAACAGAAACAAGTGATCTTAGCCAATGCCCAACGCGATGCTGAAAACGTCCGTGGTCGTGGTGATGCACAATCGGCAGAAATTTACGCAAAAAGCTTCGGGAAAAACCCAGAGTTCTATGCTTTCTACCGCAGTTTGCAGGCTTACCAAACAGCGTTTGAAAAAACTCAAGATACCTTGGTATTAAAACCAGATTCCGAGTTCTTCAAATACTTTAATAATGAAAAATAATCAGCTGATTTTTAATACCAGTGTTTTAAGACTCCAACCGTTTGGCACTTAGTTTAGTCACGCTATCTAGTTAAGGGGTTTCCGTTCGTCCTGAGCTTGTCGAAGGATGAATGGAAAACCCGACTTATCCAGTTAAACCGCCGTTCATGCTTCGACAAGCTCAGCACGAACGGCTCAAGTTAACGCCATTGGATAGAAACAACCGCTTTAACTATTGCCAATTAATAGCAGTTTTGAATCACTGAATATAAAACCCAGCTCCACCTTGCATCTTCGTCGAGGTCATCGCCATGATAAAACATATAACCCGCATCGTTATTCTTACCGTGATTGGCACGGTATTGTTTAACTTCTTTAATCGCAGCACACCGCATTACGATCAAAACTATGCCGTGTCCTATTCCGATTTTATTACCGACATTCGTAACAACGGCATTTCTGAAGTTGTGATCGATGGTAACAACGTGGAAGGCCGCCGCCAAAATGGCGAACGCTTCACCACCTACAACCCTAACGATCCACGCATGATTGATGAGTTGTTGGAATACGGAGTAAAAATCAAAGTCGAGCGCCCACAAGTGCCATCGACCATGATGCAAATCCTGATTTCTTGGGCACCGATGTTATTGCTGATTGCCGTGACGATT
>CAIZCB010000432.1 GCA_903931355.1 uncultured Pseudomonadota bacterium | reverse complement strand
GTTTGATCTTTCAAACTAATATGAACCGGAGTTTGTGACGAGTATCCCGCCAAATCATCTTTTAACTTATAAATACCAGCAACTGACACCAATTCCGCTTGTAAATCTGAACAAAAAATCCGACTTTCAGTGTTGCCCAGCACGCCAGCTAAAGCTCGTCCACGTAATGAGCCATAGACATGAATATTGCCTTCAGCCATGATTTCAGCGCCAGCGCTAACAGTCGCAGTGACTATCAAATCACCTTTTGCATAGACACGTTGCCCTGAACGAATTGGCTGGGTAATTAATTTATTTTCGACCGACTGATTAGCCTCAACAGCGGGCTTAACTTCAGCAACGACGGCTTTAGTCGCTTGCTTTTCAACCAGCGGCACGTTTTGACCATGTATTGAATGAATAGGTAAATTAATAGCTAAAGCTTGCTGATTTTGTTGCTCGTTACCGCCACGAACACCAATTGGCATAAAACCATGTTGGCGAACTAAGGCAACAACTGCATCCACTTGGATATTAATTTCTTTGGTATTGAGCTTTTGTAAATCAATCAACAACGGCGAGTTTTTAAAAAACTCGGGGGCTTGACTGACTTTTTCGGCTAATTGTTGATCGATACTATCTAAATCTGGACTAAGCAACACCAATGCAGGCGTTGTAAGCAAGGTGCTTTTAAATTCTAAAGCCGTTTTTTTTGCTGAAGGCGATTCGATTGTCATCAGATAATGAGATATTCGGCAATTGAGTATGTTTAGATACTACCATTTTCAAACTAAAAAATCATGGCGGTTTACAGCAGAAACAGCGTTGCCAGCCCCAAAAATGCCATAAAACCAACCACATCTGTTACCGTTGTCAACAGCACACCACCCGCTAAAGCAGGATCAATTCCCATTTTATCTAGCAACACTGGAATCAAAACACCCGCCGCTGCCGCACACACCAAGTTAATTAGCATAGCAGTCCCCAACAAAAGTCCGATATGCGAGTTATGAAACCATAAACCAGCCACAATACTGACCACCACCGCCCAGATCAAACCGTTAACCAAACCAACAGACACTTCTTTATTTAATAAACTAGCGGTATTAGCTGGCGTTACTTGACGCAATGCCAAGCCACGCACCACTAAAGTTAAAGTTTGGCTACCCGCTATACCGCCCATACTGGCGACAATCGGCATCAATACTGCCAAGGCGACAATCTGCTGAATCGTTGCTTCAAACAAATCAATCACTGAAGCGGCCAAAAAGGCAGTTAATAAATTAACACCTAACCATAATGCTCGACGCTTAGCGCTATCGACCACTGGCTCAAACATATCTTGAGCTTCTTTTAAGCCCGCCATACTCATTAAAGAATGATCTGCCTCGTTTCTAATCAAGCCAACCACATCTTCTAAAATAATTCGCCCAATCACTTTGCCATCATCAGCCAATACAGGTGCTGACAGCAATTTTCGGCGTTCAAATAAAACCGCCACATCACGGCTTGGCATCCGAAATGACACCCCTGCGCTACGGGTATCCATCACATCTTCCACTTTGCTGTGCGGATCGCGAGTCAGTAATTGGTTTAAATGCAATAAACCTTGAAAATGATGGTTTCTATCGATCACGATCAAACTATCAGTCGCCACTGGCATGCTGCCACGCAAACGGAGATAACGTGAAACCACATCCAAACTCACATCAGCGCGGATGGTTAACACATCCTGCAACATGACACTACCAGCAGTGTGCTCTTCGTAACTTAATGCTTGTTCAATTCGATTACGCTGCTGAACACCGATTGATTCCAGCACTTGTGATAACAATGGCTCAGGCAAGACATGCAATAAATCAATAACACTATCCGACCCCAATCGTTCGGTTGCCGCAATCAAATCTTTTCTATCGGTGATTTTCAGCAGACTACTACCAACAGCGACATTCACTTCGACCAAAATCTCAGCCATCACACTTGGCGGAATCACAGCCCAAATTTTGGCGCGTTGTTCGGGTTCAATCGACTCAAGAATATGAGCGGTTTCGGCGGGATATAAGGAATGCACCCAATTTCGAATATCAATTTGCGAACCAAGATTCAAAATCTCGGTTGCCTGCGCTAAAAGGCTGACACTGTTTTCTGATATTGCCGATAGGGTCATAAATCGTTACCCAAAAAGATAAATTAAATAAAGCTATCGCAACTCGCGGTGTCTGACGATAACGTTGGAGGTAATTGTTTGAAAATGC
>CAIZCB010000431.1 GCA_903931355.1 uncultured Pseudomonadota bacterium | reverse complement strand
GTTCGCTGCCGCGCAGGCAGCTTAGAAAAATGGCGAGCAAATATTATCACAGATGAAGAAGTTCGCTGCCGCGCAGGCAGCTTAGAAAAAATAGTTCGGTTACAACCAGTCGTTTTGTCCGTTCGCTTGCCGCGCAGGCAGCTTAGAAAGCGCAACAAGCACCAGTTACGCGCGTAGAGCCGTTCGCTGCCGCGCAGGCAGCTTAGAAAATGATTAAGGCGACGGCGGGGTCAATTTTTTCGTTCGCTGCCGCGCAGGCAGCTTAGAAAGATGAAATCTGTCTGGCAGCGGTATCTCAAAAGTTCGCTGCCGCGCAGGCAGCTTAGAAATTGGTTTGCTAATAACACAGTTGCAACAAACAGTTCTCTGCCGCGCAGGCAGCTTAGAAATTCAAGGGCACCGGATAACAGAGCTTTAAGCTGTCACCAGCAATGCAAAACTGACCCACTAATGACAATCTAAAACTGACCCATCTGATTAAAAATCAGCACCGACTCAATCAAAAAAGATCGGTGCAAAACGATGTTAACTCAGGATTTGAAGATTATTTATGCAGAGGCCGGTATGAAAAAATTAGGTAGAAAGCTCCCAGATTCGAACTGGGCGAGTCGAAAGGGTTAGCTAACGGCGGCACACCATGCGCCCGCACACAAACTATCTACCTGTCGTGAGTATATGAGGAATTATGTTTGAAATCGAGATTGATTTAACCAATTTGAATGATGACTTTGGCGAAATGCTATTGATAACGCAGGCAGCTTAGAAAAGCTGTAACGGTTTTGCTTTCCCATTTATCCTTCAACCATGCTAATGATTAACGGGAAAGCCTTAATTTGGTTAGTAATCTATTTAGAAAACCGAGCTTATTTAACTTTTTTTGAAGAATTTATAACTAAATCGTTACAATCAGCACCGCTAGACCCAAACATTATTTAAGGAGGATTACACATGAAAAAAACCTATATCGCAGCGGGTTTATTAGCTGCCGCATCATTGTTAAGCGTTTCATTAGCCGTAGCAGAAGGCGCAGCAGAAAAGCCAGTTCATGGTGAATACAAGGATTGGCGAGTGTTGGGCGTGTCGCATCGCTTAGACAAAAAATACGTGCGTTCAATTTTAGGTAATGATGTTGCTATCAATGCTGCTCGTAGCGGCAAATTCGAGCCTTGGCCTGAAGGCACTATCATTGCCAAATTATCTTGGAAAGAACAAACCCATCCAAACTGGCCGAATGCTGTGGTTCCAGGTGAATTTGCTGGCGCTGAAGCGATGGTTAAGGACAGCAAAAAATTCGCAGAAACTGGCGGTTGGGGTTTCGCGCATTGGGAAGGGACTAAATTGGTTTTTAATGACAAAGAAAAAAGCGCCACTTGCTTTGCTTGCCATATGCCAATGAAAGACCACGATTACGTTTACACCGCACCTAGCTTGCAATAAGCTGATTTAGCCGTCCGTGCCGTTAGTCCACTACTTTTAAGTTAAGCATTTGGTTTATTCCCCTCTTTGAAAAAGAGGGGGTAGGGGAGATTATTTAAATAAATCCCTCTCAATTCCCCTTTTTCAAAGGGGGATGCTAGTTAACTTAAGCTTAGTGGCGCTATTGGTGGCGGACGGTTATTGTTCATGGAATAACTAATGAAATCTTTATTCGTCGCCTTGATCTTGGCCGCCAGTTGTTTTGCGGTTCAAGCTGATTCAGCTCGTCCTGTGCATCATTTAGTGATTGTTTGGCTTAAACAAGCCGGTGATGAAGCGCAGCGTCAACAATATATCGAAGCTAGTAAAGCCTTTGCCGAATTGCCGGGGGTGTTGAGTTATGAGGTTGGCACACCAGCCAGCATCAAACGCAGTCGCGTCAATGCCGCTTTGGATGAGTCTTATGATGTAGCGGTTGCCAGTCGCTTTGAAAGCCAAGAAGCGTTTGAAGCGTTTTTGAAAAATCCAGACTATCAAAAAGTGGCGCAGGACGTTTTAAAGCCGCTGGTTGATCGGTATAAGATTTATGAGTTTGTTGAATAGGGATATTTGATTTTTAAGGAACTGATGTTACGCAGCCTTAAAATTTAGTCACCAACATAGGTCATTAGCTCCATTATTATTGACTTCGTTATTATTGTTAGCTTCGTCATTCCCGCGAAGGCGGGAATCTAGGTTGTTGGCTTCGAGGTCTGGATTCCCGCCTTCGCGGGAATGACGGC
>CAIZCB010000430.1 GCA_903931355.1 uncultured Pseudomonadota bacterium | reverse complement strand
CCACGAAGTAAGCCTGCGATAACTTGCTTTTCTAAGCAGGGCTTGCAGGAATCTTGTGTAGGATGGATTTGTTTAAAAAAGCCGTTACATTTTCGGCAAGGTTTGCTGATTAAATTATTTTCATGGCTCATTGATTACCGCCAATTTGTTCAATCAAGTTGCGAATATCTGAAACCGGCCAAACCCGACAACGTGGCGATAACAGTTTTCCCTGCGGGTATTTTCCGGCTTTGATTCCATCTAAAAAACTGGTTTTTGATATGCCCAGCGCCTGCAAAACAGAAGGCAGTCTTGCGAACCCTTCAGCGGGAAGTGGGGTGGCCGTGTACGTAATTTTTGAGCGCTTGGCGCGGGTTATTGGTGCTAATGGTTTGTTTGTCGGTTTTTGTTGCATCGTTTCGGCCTCCTTTGACCTTGTTTGTACGATGCTAAAAATTAAATACTATTTCTGTGACGCAAAAATCTAGTCAACTATGGCAATTTAAAGCCGTTAAAAGTTGACGGGGTTTTAGAGTAGATAAATTAAGGCTTGACCCAGAAAAGTAGGTAATTTTTGTTTAAAAAATTGCCATAGTTAACTAGGTTTTTATTTTGTTGGCCGTCCAGCTTTTAATGAATAAATATTTTTATCAACCGATTTCCACCAGTTACCAAAACCGCTTTGGAATAGTGAGTTGCAGCCGGAAAAGGCAGTTAAATCAGTTTTAAGTTGTTCTTTGCACTTGTCGCCACTATTGAAGTAATCAGGGTATTTTTCATTGAACTCCCTAAAAACATCATTACGCCGTTGGTTTTTGGTGATTTTTTCTTTAGTCTGGCTGTGATTTTCGACGATTTGATTTTGGAAGCGTTCCAGCTCGTCGGCCATAATCACCATAATTAAATCTTGAACTTTTGGCGTTTCGTTATGCCGTCTGTGTTTTAAACGGTATTTTATTGCTTCCAGTGGCCGCCCATGATTTTCTGTCCAAATAGTTTTTGTAGGAATATAGGCAAAGGCATTTTCAGAACCTTCTTCAAGCCAAATCAAGCTAGTTTGCGACAACTGAAGAGGCTCGTTATCAAACTGATAATGTTCATCATCAATTGGCTGTTCGTCAAATAAATCAACGCGCTGTGAAACAACATCATAATCACCACGCAAAACACAAATCTTTATTTTGTTACGCGCTCCGTAATGAATAAGGTCATCTTCAGAACAATCAAGAATTTCAGCCGCTTGTTTTAGCTTGTAGTAATCGCGCTTTATCAATCTAACACCCCGTCAAAGTGTCAACCGTTCAGAAAGGATTAACCGGAAATAGGTGAACGATTCCCACTTTCGCCCCGTCGGGCTATCCGGTTAAGTCAATTATATGGAAAAACTCAGAATTGAAGCTAAAGGCGGCGGTTTTTTGTGCATTTTCTTAAAAACTCCCCACATTTGTGGGGAGAATCCCCACAAAAATAATTGATGTGGGGAGGCTGTAGGCCTTGATAGATAAGGCTTATAAGACTATCTCCCCACATTCCCCACAAAATAATAATAGTAGTTATATTTTTTTCAGAACCAGCCTTTGATTATTGGATGATAGAAACAAAAAAAGCCCCAAAATGGGGCTTTATCATTAGTTTTAGCTTTGTTATTTTGTTTTAAACAGTTCGCCTAATATAAAAAATATTCCAATACCACCAGCAAGGCCAAGGCTAAGCTTTGCTGATGTCATAAGCTCTTGCATGAGTTGACTTGAAAATACTGATCCTATCATAAGGCCAAAGGGGACTAGGGATGCACCATTTAACAGGTCATTTATTGAATCTCTAG
Source organism: uncultured Pseudomonadota bacterium (assembly GCA_903931355.1). Classification (GTDB taxonomy): domain Bacteria; phylum Pseudomonadota; class Gammaproteobacteria; order Methylococcales; family Methylomonadaceae; genus Methylomonas. Next base: position 563 of record CAIZCB010000430.1, on the reverse strand, counting down.
TATTAAAACAAGCGCTACTACCGTTAATTTTTCTAGCGGCGGCTTTAACCAATATTGCAAAACCACCAAAGCCGATAGAAAACATATCTACGGCATTTCCATCGAACTCAATCAAATGAAGTGCCTTGCTTTTGCTAAAAACACGGCGGCAGTTCCTAATATTGCGCCTAGTTCATCATGGTGAGGAAAATGGAATAGCAAGCCCATGACGGCAACACCCAAGATAGCCCCACCCATTGATAACCTGATCGTTTGCAGACTTAGTAAATTTGTTGATTGATTAATTTTTGATCTCATCACGTTGCCGCACATGCGAAACTTTGCAGAATTTTTAACCGCTTTTCTCATGTGAACACCTCCCAATTGTTTTTAAAAATTTTATCACAGCCAAGATAAGCCTAGTTAGACTTAAGGAACCTCTGATTAATTCAGTTTCTTAAGAAAAACAGATGCACAAGCTATTGATTTTATTGGTCACAAAATTCTGGAGAGCGAATTAATCAGAGGTTCCTTAATAAACTTTAATAAACCAAAATAAAACAGTTTTTGGCAAATTATTTAAT
>CAIZCB010000429.1 GCA_903931355.1 uncultured Pseudomonadota bacterium | reverse complement strand
CCGGCAAAAAACCGAGTTTCTAATCGATCAGATAGTTTAACGCCGACATTACCGCTGAAACGGTGATTTTTTTGTCTGGCATGATCACGAAAACCATCTTGTTCAGTATGGGTATAACTCAAGAAATAATCGGTGTTCCCTTCTACGCCAGCCGCTGCCGCTTGACCACGCAGATAACCATAAGAGCCACCTTCCATCCGCATTTGTAGCTTAGGCGCGGTATAACCGGTTGGCGAAATAAAGTTGATAGCACCGCCCAAAGTAGTTCCGCCATATTGCAAAGCATTGGCTCCGCGATAGACTTCGACATAATCGTTATTCAAGCCATCGACACCTTGAAAATCCCCACCACCATCAGCCAAATTCACAGGGATACCATCTTGCAACATATTAATCCCACGCATATGAAAGGTACGCTGCAAACCAGAACCGCGTATCGATAATCGAGCTTCGTCAGAACCAAAACGCGGCTGGATATAAACCCCGGGCGAATAGCCTAATACATCTTTCAGATTAGAAACTCGGCCTTCGGTATAGCTTTTGCTATCAATCACATTGGCACCTCCCGCAATTTTATTCAAAGTTGCTTTTGCGGTTTCAATATCAGGTGTGGTGATCGAGCCGGTTTTTTTTAATGGCGCATCGGCCTCAACGGTCACGGGCTCTAATTCAGTGGATGGTTTTTCCTGATTAGCGGTAGTCTTCGATTCAGTCGCTTTCTTAACATCAACAGCATAAGCCTGATTAAATTCACAAGTCAGTAATAAGGCGGAGGTTGCTAACAATTTAAGGTGCTTGGCTTGCAATAGATACCCACCTCGAATCTTGGTTTCAATTAGTTGCATAAGGTTTATCCAAAATTAAAAATAAAATACTCAACGGCCACAGAGCGTAGTCGCTGAGATGGACAAGCAAAATACAGGCCAATTTATTTTTTCACTTTAACTTCAGACACTTGAAATAAATAACATCCAACAATTGAATAGACATTGTGTTATTTCACACAGTTTTAAAATTAAACTACGTTATTTAACACAATGATAAAAATAGGATGAATAGGATTGATTTTTTTCTATTAAAAATCAATTGGTTAAAAAGAGATTAATCAAGAAAGGGGGTAATTAAACTGTGTTATTTAGCGCATTCGGAGAAATTAGCGCTTAAAAGGCGTTATAGGATCTATCGAACAAAGTAAAGCGCATCGTTGATGATTGATACGCTTCACTAACTATCAACGCCTGCTATCTATAGATCCTAGCCATCTCACTCAACGCTATCGCTTTGATTTTACTAGCATGGCCAGCCGAGCCAAATGCTTGATAGCGTGATTGGCAAAGCGTTTGCATGGCATCCCTGGCGGCTTTGTAAATTTTACGGGCGTCTAAATCGGAGGCGTTTTCAGGTTGTGCTAGGTAGCGGCGAATTGCGCCGGTAGAGGCCATGCGTAAATCGGTGTCGATGTTGACTTTGCGAACCCCGTATTTAATCCCTTCGACGATTTCATCCACTGGTACGCCGTAGGTTTGCGGGATTTCGCCGCCATATTCATTAATCACTTGTAGCCAATCTTGTGGGATTGAACTAGAGCCGTGCATCACGAAATGGGTGTTAGGTAGACGCTGTTGCAAGGTTTTTAAACGGCTAATCACCAACACTTCGCCAGTCGGTGGTTTGCTGAATTTGTAAGCGCCGTGACTGGTGCCAATCGCAACCGCCAAGGCGTCAACTTGAGTTTGTTTGACAAATTCGACTGCTTCATCAGGATCGGTCAACAATTGGCTATGGTCGGATTGTTGCTTGGTTTCTAATGAGCCTAGACAGCCAATTTCACCTTCAACCGAAACTCCACAAGCATGAGCCATTTTGACCACGCTACGAGTCACTTCGACGTTGTACTCAAATGATGACGGGGTTTTCATGTCATCCAACAAAGAACCATCCATCATCACCGAGCTAAAACCTGATTGGATGGCTTGGGCGCAGATGTCTGGCGATGGACCGTGATCACGGTGCATCACCACGGGAATATGCGGATATTGTTCAACAGCGGCTTGAATCAAATGCCGTAAAAACACTTCGCCAGCGTAGCTATTAGCGCCGGCGGAGCCTTGCATAATCACTGGGCTGTCACAGGCATCAGCGGCTTGCATGATAGCTTGCACCTGCTCCATGTTGCTGACATTGAACGCTGGGATAGCAAAATCATGCTCAGCGGCGTAATCCAAAACTTGTCGTAATGACACTAAAGCCATGAACGGCGCTCCTAAATTGTTTTTTAGCGGTTAGCCAGCTGACTGAAACATCGTCAATAGTGTCACCATTCCCCAAGCCACCCCACCGGCAGCGGGAATGGTCAAAACCCAAGCCCAAACAATCCGTTCGATCACCGACAACTTTAAGGTGTGTGGATTTTTGGCAAAACCAACACCCATAATTGCAGTTGAAATACTGTGGGTGGTAGACACCGGCATCCCGAAATGGGCAGCGGTTAACAGGATGGTTGCAGAACTGGTTTCAGCAGCAAAACCGTTGATAGGATGCAGCTTGACCATTTTGTGGCCCAAGGTCTTAATAATTCGCCAGCCACCAACTGAAGTACCCAACGCCATTACCAAAGCGCAAGTAAAGACAATCCAAGTATCAATGTCTTTTTCGCCACCATCTGGGCGTAAAAACTCAGCCCAAGGCGGTAATTGATCCAAAGTACCAGCACCATTGGCGGTAAAAATCGCTAACGCGATGATACCCATGGTTTTTTGGGCGTCATTACTGCCATGAGCAAAGCCCATATAACCTGCCGAAAACAATTGGGCTTTACCAAATACGGCGTTAATCCATTTTGGACGACTAATTCTCGCCAGCGCACCACCAGCCGAGTTCATGCCGCTGATAACAGCCATCAACACGCCCATGATGACAATGCCTAAGGTAAAACCGGCGACCGGGGAACTGACCATCGGTAGTACAACTTTCCACAACAGACCTTTATTTTCAGTCCAAACTGCGGCAGTTTTTGACCAAATCAAAACATCGGGATTGTTGTGAGCCGCTGCCAGAGCCGCGCCACATAAGCCACCAATCAAGGCGTGACTTGAAGACGATGGCAAGCCTAAGGCCCAAGTAATCAGATTCCAGAGAATTGCCCCGCTTAATGCACAAATCAAGACTTCTGAACTGATATTCACCACACCAGTATCGACTAATCCCGATGAAATGGTTTTAGCAACCGCTGTGCCGGATAACGCACCGACTAAATTGGTGGCGGAAGCGAGAATGACCGCTTGGGTGGGGGTTAATACTTTGGTTGCCACAACAGTAGCAATCGAATTAGCAGTGTCGTGGAATCCGTTAACAAACTCGAATATCAACGCCGCTAAAATGACAAGCAAAAGCAAGGTCAACATGAAAAACCTTCTACGAATTTTTTAAGACGATGTGATAAACGACGTTACCCGCATCACGGCAGCGATCAATCGCTTTTTCAAGAATTTCGAACAAGTCCATTTTCACCAAATAACGGATTGGGTCGTTCTCATTGGCATAAATGTCTCGATACAATTCAAGAATTTGCTGATCGGCTTCAGCTTCAATCGCTTGCAACTGGTCATTTAATTTTTTAACCGCATCTAAGTCCATGCCTTTGCGCAGCTGTCCGACCATTTGTTCCAAAACTTGGCAAGCTTGCTCCAACATGATGGCTCGGCTAAGAAAATCGACATCGCCGATGCGACTGACAGCCAAGGTATAGTGCTCGGCAAATTTTTCGACGATTTTAGGGATTTTATACAGCGCGTTATTGAGCGCCTCGATATCTTCACGATCCAACACGGTAACAAAGGTATCAACCAATTCAGCGCTGATTTGGGTAAATAAATCCTTTTCACGGCGACGAACTTGTTTGAATTGTTCTAATGATTGTTGAGTCACTGGCGAATTAAGCAGTTTAATTAATTCACTGGATGATACTCGGGCAGATTCAGCGCTTGCTTCAAGTAAACTATAAAACTTATCGCCTTTGCCAAAGATGGTTTGCAATGAAAACACAGTGTTACCTTTATTAATAAGTTAAAACGTAATAATTAAAATATGAGTTATTAAATAACAATCTATTAATGACTTCCCGACTTTAACTGGGCGGTATTAGCCATTCAATAATGTAATCTTCCAAATCATCAACTTGTGATTCTTTGGTGGCATAGCTGCTAATTGAAGCGCCAGCCTGTTTTACCGACTCTGGATTGCCGGTGATTAATGGATGCCATTCTGGTAAAGGTTTGCCATCGGTTAATAGCCGATAAGCACAAGTAGCGGGTAGCCAGTTGTATTCAGCAAAGTCGTGTTGTTTAAGATCCAGACATTCTGGCACCAAAGTACAACGCTCGCTGTAACGAGTGCAGCGACAAGTATCTAAATCAATCAAATCACAACAAACACTGGTAAAAGCCAATTCGCCGGTATCTTCGTCTTCCAGCTTGTGTAAACAGCATTGGCCACAGCCATCACACAAAGACTCCCACTGTTCAGTGGTCATTTCGGCCAGTGTTTTAGTTTCCCAAAAGCGCATGGTGTTATTGGGGTTTGAGTTGACGTAATTGATAATGCAAAACGCCCCACGAGCCTAATACCGCTAAGCCAGAAGCCAGCAACAATAACGCTAAAAACTCGAAGAAACCTAAAAACTGCAATTCAAAAGCGCTGTTATACAGGGTCGATAATTTTTCAACCGGCGATTCGACGATTAACAGCATGATGGAGATAATCAACCAAGCACAAAAACCGGCAATAAAACCCAGCCAAAAACCGCAGTACAAAAAAGGCCGCTGAATAAACGATAAGGTGGCGCCGACCAATTTCGAGATATACACCTCGTCACGGCGATGATGTAGTTCTAAGCGAATTGTGTTACCGGTGATAAAAGTCACTGCGAAACCCAGCAATAAACTCACCAAAAACACCGCGCGGCTGGCTATTAACATGATGGTTTGCATCCGTTCTATCCATTGCATATCGACTTGGACGAAATCGACTTGTGGCAGTTGTTTAAACTCGGCCATCAGTTTTTCAATGTCTGCGTTGCTATCGAGGCTGTTTTTCGGCTGGACTTGAATCACGCTAGGCAGTGGATTGGTGTCCAATGCGGTCAAGGCTTCACCAAAACCGCTATTGGCTTTGAACTCTTCCATTGCTTGTTTTTTGGTGATGAATTTCACCGCTTCGCTGCTTGGATGTTGCTTGAGCTGGTCGGCTAGTTTTTGCCCTGATGAGTCGGTAATGTTGTCTTTTAAGAACAGCGACATTTGATTGCTGGCTTCTAAATTACCGGTCAGCTGTTGAATATTGCCCACCACAATGTAAAAACCACCGGCTAATGAAATCGCTACCGCTAATACCAAAATGGTCATAGCTGAGGTAAATGGGGTGCGGGTCAGTCGGCCTAGACTGGAAAATAAGCCATGAGCGTGATTGAGCAAATAGGCTTCGAATTTTTCGACCAGCTTGTCTTTCAGGCTTTGCTGATGTTTGCGGATTGTTTTCGGTTTTGTCATCGGTTAACTCGCAATCAAATGGCCTTTATCCAAGGTCAATACTCGGTGCCCCAAGCGATTAATCAACTCAATATCATGGGTAGCGATTAGTACCGAAGTACCGTTGTATTTAAACTCTTCGAACATCTGCATGACTTCTGCCGACAAGCCCGGATCAAGATTACCGGTTGGTTCGTCGGCCAGAATCAATTTCGGTTTGTTGACAATCGCCCGGGCAATACCCACCCGTTGTTGCTCACCACCGGATAAATGCAGTGGGTATTTTTTTTCTTTGCCCAATAAACTGACTTTATCCAGCGATGCCCTCACCCGCCGCGAAACTTCCTGATGATTCACACCAGAAACAATCAACGGCAAAGCGACGTTATCGAACACGGTTCTATCATTTAGCAATTTATAGTCTTGGAAAATCAGCCCCAAATTTCGGCGTAAATAAGGAATTTTTCGATCACTTATTCGGCTGATATTTTGACCATCGAGCATGATAGTGCCGCGCGTGCATTGCTCCATCATGGCGATTAACTTCAACAAGGTACTTTTACCCGCTCCCGAACGACCGGTTAAAAAAGCCATTTCACCTTTGCTTAAATCAAAGTTGATGTCGGTTAAAGCTTCGCCGGCATCAGGATAGCGTTTGTAAACGTGTTCGAATCTAAGCATGGCGTTAGTCTTTTACAAATAAAGCGTCAACAAAAGTACGAGCATCAAAATCTTGTAAATCTTCAATCGCTTCACCAACACCGATAAAGCGAATCGGGATGTGCAATTGATTAGCTAAAGCAAAAATTACCCCGCCTTTCGCGGTGCCGTCTAATTTGGTTAAAGCGATACCGGTTAACTGGACGGTTTCGTTGAATAATCTTGCTTGTGATAAAGCGTTTTGACCTGTGCCGGCATCTAAAACCAATAACACTTCATGCGGTGCAGACTGGTCTAATTTGCCCATGATGCGTTTGATTTTTTTCAACTCGTCCATCAAGTTCGATTTGGTGTGTAAGCGACCTGCGGTATCAGCAATCAACACATCAACACCTTTGGCTCTAGCAGATTCCAACGCATCAAAAATGACCGATGCTGAATCTGCGCCAGTATGTTGAGCCACGACATGGACATTATTGCGCTCGCCCCAAGTTTGCAATTGCTCTACCGCGGCAGCACGGAAAGTATCACCAGCAGCCAGCATTACACTATGGCCTTGGGCTTGTAAGCGATTGGCCAGCTTACCAATAGAGGTGGTTTTACCTGCACCGTTAACCCCTACCACTAAAATCACATAAGGTGAGTCTTGTTTAGGAATGGTTAACGGTTGACTGCAAGGTTGCAGCATTTGATATAGGTTTTCTTTTAAAGCTTGATGTAAGGCTTCGCCATCACGCAGTTGCTCACGTTCCAGACTGCTGGTTAATTGATTGATAATCGCGGTAGTGGTTTCGATGCCAATATCAGCCATTAACAAGCTAGTTTCAATTTCATCTAATAAATCGCGGGTAACGGCTTTTTGGCCTGAGAGCAGATTACCTAAAAGACCGCTTAAGCCACTACGGGTTTTCTTTAACTGACCGCTTAATCGTTGCGATTTATCAGTAACCGGTTGCGGTTTAGCCGATGGTTCTAGCTGAGTTTCTACACTCGGTTGGCGATATTTGCTGAATAAATAAATCGCCAATAATGGCAACATCAATAAAGCAGCAAAAAGGTTATGCGCTAAAGTTAAAAACAGCGGTAATGATTGCTTAACGCTGAAAATGCCTAAACCGATTTCGATTAATAACAACAGGCTTAATAAATTACCGGCAGTGCGGACTTGTTTTGGCGCTTCTTCATTGGTTGCACTCAACATCACCGCGCTAAGCACGATGAAGGTCACAACAGCAATAACCCGATGTAAAGCATGAATCATTACTCGCGCAGCTTCTGGTAAAACCGAGCTATCGCCAGTCAACAAGCCCTTGAATAAATCTAAAGCGGCGGCGTAATCACCTTCTGGCAACCAAGTACCGTTACAACGCGGAAAATCAGTACAAGCAAGCCCAGCAAAATTACTGCCAACCCAAGCCCCTAACACCACTTGCAACACTAAGACCAGCATTGCAAATAGCGTAAACACGGCTAAACCGGATCGTTGCGACTGTGCCGCCAAATTCGGGCTAAAGCGCAAATAACTCCAACTGAAAGTCCAGAAAGTGACAAAGCCCAATAATAAATGCGCGGTGACAACAATCGGCATTAATTGTAGATTGATGGTGCTAATGCCTAAAGCAGCTTGTGAAGCGACTAAAATCAATAACAATAGATTCAAGCTTAAAGCTCTGCCGCGTTGTTGTACCCGCCAAGCGAATGGCAATAGCACTAAAGCCAAAATGCCTAAGCCAGAGGCTAAATAACGATGGCCCTGCTCTATCCAATAATTTGCAGTTTGTGATTCGGCATCGGCCGCCAGATTAACAATGCTTTTGCCGTAACAAGCCGGCCAGTCTTCACAGCCTAATCCGGCATTGGTCAATTTGACGTAACTACCGATGGCGATTACTAACAGCGCCAAAATTGCGCCGAGCAAGCTTAATTTTCTAAACATATTCTTAACCGATTTGTGAGATGCGTAATAACTTGCTTAAGTCATTTCTAACTTTGTAAGGATCAAAACCTGGTGCATATTTCATCATCAGGTTACCGAGTGGATCCATGAGCAGCAACCAACCTTGTTGAGCCGATGTACTGGTAATTTGATTAATCTTTTCTTGTAAAGCCGCTGAGGGCACAATTTTCAACAATCGTGCATCTTCTTGCCATTCTTTAGGTAAGCCAGCCAATTGCGCTTGATTCGACATAAAAACCGCGCGCCTGAGCCGAGCAATATCTTTACCGACCATCAAGCTAACTTGTCT
>CAIZCB010000428.1 GCA_903931355.1 uncultured Pseudomonadota bacterium | reverse complement strand
TTTTTGCAGATTAGCGAATGCGGATAGCGCTGCTTTATTTTCTTGTTTTATATTCTCAAAATTTATTTTTATCCATATTTTCAGATTTTTATAAATTAAATCGCCTATTTCATTTTTTCCTTTTGAACTTAAAGTGTTTCTGTTGAATGCCAGCCAATTTGCGGCATTTGCGGAATATATATCGATAACATAATTGAATAAATAAAATGATGGCAATCCTTTAGTATCTTTTACTAACTGACCTCGATAATACAGCTTATTTAGTGGTTTTTGGCCAAAAGATGCAGAAAACCTGCAATTAGTTTCCTCATAAAAATCGCCTATAGTCATCTTGCTATCGACATCCCCACGAAGGCTTTCGATTGGAAAATTGAACTTAAAGATTGCAGGCGCATATTGTGCGGTTTCTAGCAATTTATCCATCAAACTATACGCTTCATCTGGAAAATATTGGTCGAGCAACGGATCGCAATCTACCATCTGTTGCGCCAACATCGATTTATCGGGTTCTAAAAAGAGCGGGCCACGGAATGATTTGGCGGCGGTTTTAATGCTAATCGTGAGACTGGTGCCAATTGGCCGCTTGTAGTCATTAACCATTTCAATTTCCACCAATCCCTTTTTGGGGCCTACCGGTCTATGGAATTTAATGTCTAACGCTTCTTGTGTATAAAGACTTTTGGTTTGAATAGAAATTTGTTCGCTCCACATAAAAGCGCTTTGTAATCCAATGCCAAAGGTGCCGGAAGGTTGCAGCCACTCAGGCATAGAGTTAATCAACATCCTGCGTTTGGCGTTATGGGCTGAGCCTGCAACATTGGTGATGTATTGCAAATCGGATTGACTGATACCCGTTCCTTGATCAGTGATCGTTAATAGCCATTCAATTTGCTCATTTGCCTCATTTTGCTTTTGATCTTCTGATTGCTGAAAGCGAATAGTAATTGGGTATTTAGCTAATAACTCACTGGGCAGTTGCCTCGCCTTGCCCTCTGCAATTAATTTTTCTACGACTTCACGATCAGTTTCCCAAATACGCAACAGTGTCGCATCAACGGCATTTTGAATTAACTCTCTGACCATATCGAAGCGTTCATACAAGTTATCACCTTTTAATAACTCCATGACGCGATTGGCATTCAGGGTAAACTCGGGGCGTTTACCTTGTTCGGTAACTAATGATCTGCCCACAATATCGACTTTAATATCGCCAAGCATGGGCAGCAGACCTAGATCTGCCGACGGCGCTATATCTTGCCAACGTGCCATTTGGTTTTGCATTTCATTACGCAACATATCCAACCAGCGCCACTGTTCAACGTAGCCATCAACAGTTTCACAAATTGCTGAAATTTCGATTCGCTCACTATCCAGACGAAAGTGGCGAATACTGCTGTGTTTATCTTCGTGTGCCTTACTCAATTGAGGGCGGTTTTCGCCTGCAATACGTTGCATAACGGGGCAAAAACGATTGTCATCCATGTCTAACAAATCCCCCAAGCGTAATAAACAGGCAATAAAGCGAGGATGGCAATCATCATTTGCCATGCCGACTTCTTTATGTGGCAATTGTTTGAGGATCGTTTGGAAGTCAG
>CAIZCB010000427.1 GCA_903931355.1 uncultured Pseudomonadota bacterium | reverse complement strand
CATTTCACCGCGTCTTTTTCAGTCATTAACAACGGTTTGTCGTCGTTAAATTGCAAATCATCAGCAGTAAAAACGTAGTGATCGGGAAAGGGATGATTTTGGGTTTCAATGCCAGCGGCTTTGATTTGAGCGAAAAATCGATTGGGGTTGCCTATCGCAGCCAGCGCATGACAAGCGCTGCCTTGAAAATAACTGGCTGGCTGTTGTTCGCCACTTAGCAGATTAACCCAAGTTTGACCTTGGCATTGCATAGCGAACTCACCTTCTTGTAACTGTTTACCGCCATTAACCACCACAAAATCGACTTCTTCTATCCGCGTTTGCGGTTCGCGTAACGGCCCAGACGGTAAGCAATAGCCATTGCCAAAGCGTCTATCACCATCAATCACTACGATTTCAATATCACGACGTAAAGCATAATGCTGTAAGCCGTCATCAGAAATAATCACATCGCAATAATGATTTGCCAGCAAATGTTTGGCCGCTTCAACGCGTTTCACACCCACCACCACCGGACAAGCGCAGCGTTTGGCTAATAACACCGCTTCATCACCGACTAAAGCCGCATCGCTTTCAGCGGTGACCGTTTGCGGGGTTTGGTTAGCTTCGCCGCTGTAACCGCGACTAATCACGCCAGGGTTGTAACCGTTGTCTTTCAGCCATTGCACTAAATGAATCACCAGTGGAGTTTTGCCAGTACCGCCGACGGTAATATTGCCGACGATAATCACTGGCACAGGTAATTTGCTGCGCTTGAAAATGCCGATGTTGTATAAAAAACGTCTAAAGCGAATGATGTCAACGTAAATCATCGACCAAGGCATCATCCAGCCCGACACATACAAATCTTTATACCAAAGCACTTGTAACCATTCGGCTATTTTTCTTTTCATCTGCGTCATGAGCGCTCCGGTGGATTAATCGCAAAACTTAAATGATGAAAACCCAGTTGATTAGCGGCATCCAAAGCACTGACGACCGCTTGATGCTGCGCTTTACCATCGGCGTTAATAATCAACGGTAATTGCCGTGCTGCCGCAGATTGCTGGGCTAAGGCGGCTTTTAAACCGTCTAAATTCGGATTAGCCAAAGCCAAGGCTTTACCGTCAGAAGCTGTTAATGAATAAGCGCCATTGGCATCAATAAACAGATTAAGTGCTTGATTATCTTGCGCGGCTTCGCTGCCAGTCGCTTCGGGCAAATTGATTTTCAATTCGCTGTGATGACGAAAAGTGGTAGCAACCATAAAGAAAAACAGCAATACCAACAACACGTCAATCATCGGAATCAAACCGATTTCCACCGATGAACGGCGTTTACGACGAAACTCCATTAGACGCTCTCTCTGTCGCCTTGCATGATGTCGATCAGACGCAAAGCATTCTCTTCCATGTGCACCACATGATCATCGACCAAGCGTTCAAAATAGCGATGAAAAAACAGGCTAGGAATCGCCACGGTTAAACCGGATGCAGTACAAATTAAAGCTTCGGAAATGCCGTTGCTCAAGATAGCCGGATCGCCCATGCCACCAATCGCAAGATCAGAAAAAACCCGAATAATGCCATCGACAGTTCCTAATAAACCCAGTAATGGCGTGATGGAAGCGATGCTGCCTAAGGTATTTAAATAGCGTTCTAGTTCGTGGGCGACTTGTCTGCCAACTTCTTCGATGCTGATTTTCATCATCTCGCGGCCATATTTGCGATTCAACAAGCCTGCGGCCAGAATTCTTCCTAAGGGTGAACTGACTTTAATTCGTCTAATCGCTGCGTCATCCAGTTTGTTGTCGCGATGCAATTGCCAAATATGTGCCATTAAATCAGCAGGTATGATTTTTTTACGCTGTAACGACCAAAGCCGCTCGCCAATAATCGCCATCGCTACAATCGATGACAAAATGATGGGAAACATCATCCAACCGCCGTTTTTTATAAGCTCAAACACCTATCAGTTCCTTAATTTTTGTGACAGGTCGGGATTTTACCGCAATGTGGTGGAATTTTGCCGATTCGTGGCGGTTTGGAGAAGGTGGCATCGAATGACGCCACCCTCTAAAGCAATAACAGTTGTTCAATACAATCATCATTTCTGATTAGCTTCGTCATTACCGCAAAGGCGGGAATCTAGGTGATAAGCCTCGAGGTCTGGATTCCCGCCTTCGCGGGAATGACGACAATTTATGCGTAATATCAGAAACTAATTAGATTTTAGCCACACGTTGTTTTAAATAGTCAGCAAATTCTTGATTGATTTCTTTATGCAACAAGCCGTATTCAACATTGGCTAACAAAAAGCCAAATTTAGAACCGCAATCGTAACGGTTGCCTTCAAACTCATAAGACAACACTGGCTCGTCTTTCATTAACGCCGCAATCGCATCAGTTAATTGAATTTCACCGCCCGCACCGCGACCGGTATTTTCGATTTTTTCAAAAATCGCTGGGGTTAAGATGTAACGACCAACCACCGCGATGTTTGAAGGCGCGACTTCTGGTTTTGGTTTTTCGACAATCGATGACAAGCGCCCTACTTTTGGTGCCGTTTCTGTGTGCTCGACAATGCAGTATTTATGGGTTTCTTTCGGATCAACCCGCTCAACACCCAAAATGCTGCTTTGTTGTTGATTAAACAATTCCACCATTTGTTTGATACAACCGCGTGAACCGTCTTCGATTAAATCATCTGGCAAAATCACCGCAAAAGGCTCATCGCCAACCACTGCTTTCGCACAATGCACCGCATGTCCTAAACCCAAAGCTTCGGCTTGACGAACAAACACGCAAGTCACATGCGGCGGCAACAATTCGCGTAGCATTTTTAATAATTCGGTTTTACCGCTTTTTTCCAACTCTTTTTCTAATTCGTAAGATTTATCGAAATGATCAGGAATCGAGTTTTTGTTACGACCGGTGACAAAAATCATCGTATCAATACCAGCAGCAATCGCCTCTTCAACCGCATATTGGATTAATGGCTTATCAACAATCGGCAGCATTTCTTTCGCCACCGCCTTGGTGGCAGGCAAAGAGCGAGTGCCAAGACCGGCAACTGGAAAAACGGCTTTTGTGATTTTTTTGCTCATAATGACTGTATCTCGTATTAGTTTTAAAGGTTGTTGGGCTCAATATTCGCTGTCATAGCTTATCTGTGGCTTAAATTAGCTACGGAAACGCGGCCTATTTTAGTAGATAATGGGATCTTATTTTCAACCCTTACCGAAAATCATAGCAATGAAAAAATGGTCATACGCGTTTTTAGTGATGTTGATGCCTTTAAATTCAGGTTTTGCACAGGACTTGCTAGAAACCTATCAACTAGCCCTGCAAAATGACCCTGAATACAAAGCATCCGATATAAACAAACTGTCAGTTGCGGAAATAAAGTCACAAAGCATTGCTAAGATGTTGCCGAATATTGGTTTCAACGCCAACAGCAGTAGAAACCGCCTAGAAAGCTCTAGTTTTTTGGGTACAACGCTACAACATTATTGGGATCACAAATTAGGATTTAGTCTTAAACAACCTGTTTTTCACTGGGATCATTGGATTCAACTCGATCAAGCTGATAATAAAATCGCCCAAGCCGAAGCGCAATTTCAAGCCAAACACCAAAGTTTAATCAGACGCACAACTGAAGCTTATTTCAATATTCTGGCCGCCCAAGATAATCTGGAATTTGCCAGTGCCGAAAAAAAATCCATCGCCAAACAGCTAGAACAAGCCAAGCAGCGCTTTGAAGTAGGCATCATCGCCATTACCGATGTTTACGAAGCCCAAGCCGGCTATGACCGTGCTTTAGCCACTGAGATTGAAGCGCAAAACCAACTCGACAACACCAAAGAAGCCTTGCGGGAAATTCTTGGTGACAACAGTGCCAACCTAAACAGTTTGCAAAACCAAATTCCTCTAAGCCCACCTGCTCCAGAAGATTTATCAGCGTGGTCAGATAGCGCTGAAAATAATAATTTTTCGATTGTTGCTCAATTTAATCAAGCCGAATACATTCGTAAAACCATTGATATTCAACAATCAAAACATTTACCGACACTAGACATCGTCGCT
>CAIZCB010000426.1 GCA_903931355.1 uncultured Pseudomonadota bacterium | reverse complement strand
TGAAAGCACAGCAATGCACTTTTACTCAGACTCAGAATAAACATGGCCTAATGGTTGATTGCGTTTTAGAACGAATCACTATTCAAAATTGTCGTTGGCTTGATGTGTCTTGTGATGGCGGACAACTAACCGAAGTTTCAATTCAACAGACTGAAATTCAGAGATTTTTACTAAGTCGCTTGCAAGCACAGCATGTGCGGTTAAGCACTTGTCATGGCAAAAACCTACGTTGGACCGATTGCCAGATCACCAATATGGTCATCGATCATTGCGATTTAGCTCAATCTTCCTGGGCACTCAGCCAATTTGAAAACAGTCAAATCTTAAACAGCCAACTGGCTTTGGTGGGGTTTAATCAATCACGTATCGCTAACGTAGCGATGCTCGACGTCAAAATGCCTCAAGCAATGTTTGATGAGTCACAAATATGTCATTGTGATTTGAGAAAATTATTTGCACCAAGGTTGTCATTGCGAAATGCCAGATTGGATTCGGTGATTTTGACTGAGG
This sequence comes from uncultured Pseudomonadota bacterium, assembly GCA_903931355.1. Lineage (GTDB taxonomy): Bacteria > Pseudomonadota > Gammaproteobacteria > Methylococcales > Methylomonadaceae > Methylomonas. Next base: position 3,258 of record CAIZCB010000426.1, on the reverse strand, counting down.
CGGTATTAACCGGCATTGATGCGCGGGGTGCGGTGCTTAATCAGGTCGAATTAGCCAATGCCGATTGTCAGGATGGTTGTTTACTCGAACAACCCGAAGCTTTGTGGCAGGTCGCTAATATTACTGGCGCTCGATTTAATGATGAACAAGAACTGGATGATAGCGAATGGTGGAATAGGGTACAGCCAGGCGTCAAAGGAGATTTGCCATGAATACACAGCGCGTTAATTATCAAGCTAGCGAGGTTTTGCAGTATCAATCCAAACCTCAGGCAGCCAATATTAATCCTGCCGAACAAGAGCTAAAACGCTTAGTCAGTGGTGGTGAGCAACATTCAGAGCGAATCAGGGTATGCCGTTTGCAAACACTAGCTGATAGTCATTTGTTGGGTTTTGAAGATAGTCATGGTGATTTTTATCCCGTCAAAGCAGCGTTAAGTTGTCTGATACAACCGCAAGCTGGTGATTTGGTTCAAGTCTTACAAACTCATGCACAGAGCTGGGTTTTGGCGGTATTGGAACGCGATACACAACAGCAAGCCTTGCAATTAGATTTCGGTAGCCAAGCAGTTAGCATCAATGCGCAACAAGTGAGCTTCAATGTTGCCGAACAATTGCAGTTCAAAGCCGAACAAATTAGAGCTGAAGCGAATGTGTTGATTCAGGCTGCGGCTGATCGTCAAAGCCACATTAGCGGTACTGATACAACTTATGCCGGTTCTGTGGCTTTAAAGGCTGAACGACATTTAGGTATTCATGCCGGAATGGCGAATTTAAAAGCCAAATCGTTATTAAAAATAGACGCCGCTCAAATTCACATGGGTTGAGCGGAATGAAAAAAATGATCAATAAAAGGATGCTGAATTATGTTTGCTAATTGCCAAACCGGTGGCCAAGACATTGCGCCAGCCGATGTTTGTAAGACTCCGCCTGTGGGACAGCCGGTGTCTTATACCAATATTGCTAATGGTTCAGAGGCGACGCCCAATATATTCAATTTGTTTATTCAAGGTGGCAACGCACATAACATGAATACCATTATCCCGATTACTCACGGTGACGAGCCGGGGAATATGGGCGGTGTTGCTTCGGGGACCGTTATCGCCATGTCCCAACATGTGACCGGGGTTAGTAATTACATTATTAATGGTTCACCGGCCACAAAACAGACCAATATCAATTTGCCTAATTCACGTAATACTGCTGGCACACGAGTTAGTCCTAGCCAAAGTATTCTTTTATGTCTGTCGTGATTATGAAAAATAAAGTTTTAAATACATTATTAATCACGGCTTTAGTTCTGAACTCAGGCTGTGGAATGTTAGGTAAGTCCAGTAGTAGATTGCCTAGCAATTTCGAAATGGATAATTCAAATCCTAATGCATCGCAATTTAACGCGGTTAAAGAGCGTAGCGTCTATGTCACTTTAGTCGGTGCCCATCGGCTTAATCAGTCTACTGGCGGTTCGGCAAGATCGGTTCAAACCTGTCTTTATCTTGCCAAAGATGCTACGTGGTCGCCGGGATTGAGAGCTGAATCATCAACCTGTCTGACACCGATGCAAGACGCCAATATTATCGCTAGTGAACGGCGAATTATGGTGCCCGACCAATTGCAACAAATCAGTTTTACTTTAAGCACTGATTACGATTTGTGGTTGGTTGTTGATGCAGATTTTGCTGAGCGCGCCGTTGATTATGAGCCATTAAGGATGCGAATCAAAAGTAATTTGCCAGCCACTAATCTGGCGGTTTGGCTTGATGCTCACTGCATCTATGACGGACTTGCTGCTCGTCCCAATGATCAAACCATGAGCTGTAAAGGCGGTTCAAATGCCCAAGCCAACCAGCTTGATGGCCTTTCTGTTCACTATTCGTCCGAGAAAAAATAATTATGAGTACGCCATTTTGTGGTCCAGTCGCATGGAACGACGGCATGTTGATCGAAGTTCAGCATTTTCAACAAATGGAAAGACATATTTCCCATCAAGTGGCTATGCGCTTGGAGCAAACTTGCCATTATTTCTGGGGCTTTAGTGCTTTAGAAGTCGATGAAGATAGTTTGGGATTAGGGCGGATTGGCATTCGTCGTGCTAGAGGTGTATTTCCTGATGGTACACCGTTTAACTTACCCGCCCATGATCCACTACCTATACCACTAGAAACCGATAGCGCTCAGGCGGGTGATATTGTTTGTTTGGCTTTGCCAGCTGCTCGCAATGGTGGCGCTGAAATGGCGTTTGGCGAAAGCTCAGCATCAGCACGCTATTTGGCGGTAGAAACCGAGGTACAAGACATTAACACTGGATTGGATAGCTTTGGTGTGCCTCGCAAATTGACTATGTACACCGGGCAATTGGCGACTCGATTGTGCTGGTTATCCCAGTTGCGTAGCGACGAAGTGGCTTTGCCTATCGCCAAAGTAGCAGGGCGTAGCAGTCAACAAATGGTGATGTTAGATAGCCGATTTGTACCACCGTTATTAGATGCTAGAGCTCATGACACCTTGCGATCTTTACATGATGAATTACAAAGTATTTTGAGAGTACGTTTAGCCGGTTCTGCCAGTTTGCGGGTTTTAGCAAGTGGTGGTGGTTTAGCGGATTTAGTCGAAATGTTATTACGCCAAGCACTGGCTGAATACAGAATGCGTTTAGGCCATTTAGACGCCTATGAACCCTTGCCACCTTCGATGTTGTATCTGGAGTTGGTCGGTTTGTTAGGTAGATTAAGTGTGTTACCTGGGGTTGATGAAGAGCTAATGGATTTACAGTTTGGTTATCAACATAACGATTTGCAAAGCTGCTTTGAACCTTTGGCCACCACATTAAGACGCGCTTTAGCCCGTGTGATTGAAACCCCTGTATTACCGTTGAGATTTGAAGAACGCGGCGACCAAGTTTATGTGGCTGTGACTGATAGACAATGGAAATTACAAAAACTGATTTTTGCTTTCAGCGCTTCGCTACCTGCTGAGCAATTACGCACCTTATTGCCACAACAATTGAAATTGGGGCCAGTAGAGCAAATCCAAAAACTGGTCGATTTACAGTTACCCGGTGCGCGTTTAATTCCTTTAGCGAATCCTCCAAGACAAGTGCCGTATTACGCACAAAGTGTCTATTTTGAAGTTGAATCGACTGATCCTTTCTGGGCTGCAACCTTATCCGGTTCAGCGATTGCTTTACGGATAGTGGGCGGCTTCCCAGATTTACGTTTTGAAGCTTGGGGATTGCGGGAAGGCAAAATCGCATGATGGT
>CAIZCB010000425.1 GCA_903931355.1 uncultured Pseudomonadota bacterium | reverse complement strand
TCCCCCCTACATCAACAACCCTTCCCCAATCGCTACAAAACTATCTGCCGCTTTAATCAATGCTGGCGCAGTTAGGCCGCGAACGCCGTAAACTTCGGTCATCACCCCATAATGGCTACTGACTTTTTCTAACAGTAGATCAAAATCACCATCACCGGACAGTAAAATCACCCGATCCACTTGCGGGGCGTATTCGATTACATCGAGGGTAATGCCGACATCCCAATCACCTTTGCGGCTGCCGTCACTGCGTTGGATATAGGGTTTTAGTTTGACGGTAAAGCCAATGTTTTTGAGGATTTGTTGGAAGCCTTGTTGTTTGCTGTCACCACGGTCGGTGGCGTATGCGAAGGCGGCAACGAGTTGTTTGCCTTGGGTGGCTTGTTGCCAAAAGGCGTTGTAATTGAAGTGTTTTTGGTAGCGATCTCGTGTGGTGTAGTAGATATTCTGTACATCCACAAAAATCGCTACCTTTTCCATAATGATTAGTTCAGGAATGAACAGCAGTAATCACTTGGGGTTGTGACTTTCATGGTGAAGCTGGCATTGCCGTCTACATTAAAAGACTCGCCACCTTTGATGGTTTGCCATTCGCTGCTGCCTGGTAATAACACCTCTAATTCACCGGCTAAGATTTCCATGATTTCTGGTGCGCCAGTGTTGAAGGTGTATTCGCCAATTTGCATAAAGCCTAGGGTTTTGCTGCTGCCATCTGCGAAACGGATGGTGCGGCTGGTCACTTTGCCATCGAAGTAAACATTGGCTTGTTTGACGATGGTGACATTATTAAATTCTGACATGGTGCAATTCTTGTATGTAAAAAAAGAGCGGGCATCATAGCAGATAGCCCGATTTGCGAATAACAAAAAGCCTCGGAGCGAGTTTGTCTTAGAATTTGATAAGACTTCTATTTAGCTTGTAACGCCTGCCCCTGAAACTCAATCCCCGCCCAACCATCACGAATAAAGTTTCTGATGTTTTGATGATCGTTGCCTTCTGGATTTTCTAAGACGTCTTTGCGGTAAAAATCGCCGAATAGGCTTAATGTTTGTTCGGCTGATAAATCCTGTAATTGGGCAAAGGCGAAGATTTTGCAGGAGCCTTCGTTGCGTCCAGCTTCGTTAAGCACAGGCTCGGTTAAGCCGTTGCTGAAAGTGGTGGGTTGGTAGTCGTAGTGTTGGGTGATAAGGTCGATGGTTTCTTTAAAATCAATGGCTTGGTTGTTTTTAACGCGGGTTAAGAAATCGTTTAGGCTCATTAGTTACTCCAAAGGTTTTTTAAATTTTCATACAAGCTGACGAGGTAGGGTGCATTTTATGCACCGATTTATCAGCAAGGACTTTGGTGCATAAAACGCACCCTACAAATCACAGCCAAAGTTAATCTGGGAACGATAGATGGTTTTTATAACTGCTGCAAAGTGCTCAAAAACTTAGCGGGCTCTTGATAACCAATCACCCGATTAGCGGTTTTTTCTTGGCCATCGGCACCATAAAACATAATCCCTGGAGGACCAAATAAGTTAAAGCGTTGCAGTAAGGCTTTATCATCGTCATTATTTTCTGTGACATCGGCTTGGAGTAACAAATATCCAGATAATTGTTGTTGAACTTTGGCGTCGGTAAATGTGTAGGCTTCGAGTTCTTTACAGGAAACACACCAATCCGCATAAAAATCCAACATCACAGGCTGTTGTTTAGCGGCGGCTTGTTGCAACAAGCTATCTAGTTCGGCAACGGTTTTTACTCGTTGAAATGCTAAATGGGTTTTAGCTTCTGCCTTGCCAGCTGCCAACCCTTGCAAGGGTTGTAAAACATTACTGTTGCCGGCGCTGAGACCAATTAATTGCAAAACACCTAAGACTAATAATATTAAACCGAGGCCTTTCCATAATTTTTTCCAACCGGAAGCTGGATTAGGTAACGGCTCAATAGCGCCTAGATAAATGGCTGGGATAATCAACAACATCGCTGATAGCAACATACTTACAGTGGCTGGCAAAATGCGCGATAACATCCAGACCGCTACCACCAACATAATCACCCCAAACACCGCTTTAGTAGTGTTTAGCCAAGCACCCGCTTTCGGTAACAATTTCCCTGCTGAGGCACCTATTAACAATAACGGCGCCCCCATACCCAAGCCCATCATAAACAAGGCTGAGCCACCTAATATCACATCACCGGTTTGACCAATATAAATTAAGGCTGCCGCTAATGGTGCTGCGACACAAGGACCAACAATTAACGAGGATAAAGCCCCCATAATCGCTGCGCCCAAATAAGAGCCATCACGGTGAGCGTCACTGGAATGGTGGACACGATTCTGTAACGATTTGGGGAGTTCTAAATTGTAAAAGCCAAACATCGACAGCGATAACAACACGAATAAAGCGCTGAAAGTTGCAATTACCCAAGGTTCTTGAAAAATAGCTTGTAAATTACTGCCAAACAGCGCGGCTAAAACACCAAACACGGTGTACATCAAAGCCGATGCGAGAACGTAACTGAGTGATAGCAAAAACGATTTTCGGCTACAGATATTTTCACCTTGTCCAACAATCATCCCTGACAAAATAGGAATCATCGGAAAGATACACGGGGTTAAAGAGAGTAAAACCCCAAAGCCGAAAAAGCTTAATAAGGTCAAGGCTAAG
>CAIZCB010000424.1 GCA_903931355.1 uncultured Pseudomonadota bacterium | reverse complement strand
GATTGTGCCGATTGTATTTAGCTTGCTGGAGTAAGTTGTTAAAGATGTAGGCCAGAATAAGCGTAGCGTTTCTGGCTGTGTGCTTTTCACAACGGTTAAAGCTTTTCGCCGGAAACGCTTACGCTTATTCCGGCCTACGAATGCTAACGATAAAAATAAAACTTTAAAAACTCAGGAGACTTTAAATGCCACACCATATTGATCCCAATATCATCATTGATGCGACTTTGTACACTTTGCTTGGTTTCTCTGTGATTACTTGGGTTTTGATTTTATTCAAAATCTGGCAGTTTGTTAAAACTGGTTATTACAACAAACAATACAGCGAGGCGTTTTGGGAAGCGGCTGATTTAAAAGCGGCGGCTAATTTGCCGGAAAATCAAGCGCGTGGCGCTAAAGCTCGCGTAGCTAAAGCCGGTTTTGCTTGGTTGGCGCAGTTGGCTCATGCTGATAAAGCCGTGAGCTTAAAATATCGCGGTGAACCGCGCGAGTTGTTAGAACAAACTTTACGCAGCGAAAATCAAGCCGAACAACATCGTATGGAATTGGGTTTGACCATGTTAGCCAGTATCGGCAGTACCGCGCCATTCGTGGGTTTGTTTGGGACTGTTTTAGGGATTATGCACGCTATGCATGAAATCAGTGCCAGCGGTTCTTCTAGTTTAGAAGTCGTTGCTGGGCCTATTGGCGATGCGTTGATTGCGACTGCGATTGGTATTGCGGTGGCGGTGCCTGCTGTTTTGGCCTATAACTTTTTCACCCGCCGCGCCAAACAATACAAAGCCTCATTGGAGCATTTTGTTGATGGCTTTTTACACATTGCGTTTAGCGATAAAGCCTAAGGAGAGGATGATGGGCTTTAAAACTAATGCCGATGACGATGATGCGGTTAGCGAAATCAATGTCACGCCTTTAGTGGATGTGATGTTGGTGCTGGTGATTATTTTGTTAGTCACCGCGCCGTTAGTGACTCAATCAGTTAATGTCGCTTTACCGAAAACTGCTTCGACTACGCCAGATGTTCAAAAACAGCCTTTGCAATTGGGTGTTGATGCGAAAGGGGTTATCACTTTAAACAAAGTCGCTATCGAAAGCTTGGATGCTTTGGATCTGCGTTTGCGAGATGAATTAGCGAAGAACCCAGAAGTGGCGGTTCATGTTTGGGCTGATGAAGCGGTCAATTACGGCAAGGTGGCTGAAATGATGGCGACAGTGCAACATGCTGGGATTTCGAAAATGGCGTTTGTGACGATGGAGAAATAAGGCTTGGAAAATTGTGGTCTTGTTCTCCCCTAGATTTTATTCCAATGCCGTTAAGTTAAGCTGTTCGTGGCGAACTGTAGGGTCGAATTCATTCGACCCGATACCGCCAACAGTGCGAATGAATTCGCACCTACGGTTCTTAACTTAACGGCATTGGATTTTATTCCCCTCTTTGAAAAAGAGGGGCTAGGGGAGATTATTTAAATAAATTCTATTCAATTCCCCTAATGGCAGGGTTGATGTTTAAAGTATTTAAAATCACAGTCAATACCGCATCAATTTCAGTCAACACCTGATGGTTATTAAACCGCAAAACAATTAAGCCCATAGCCTGTAAAACTTGATCGCGTCGCTCGTCTTTTGCTTGATTATCGGTAGTGAAGTGTTGAGATCCATCTAGTTCGATGACTAGATTAGCCTTAGCGCAATAAAAATCGACAATAAAGTTAGCCAAAGGTTTTTGACGATAGAACTGCAAATTAAGGATTTGTTTACGACGTAGTTTTGACCAAAGTAGTAGTTCTGCGTCAGTCATATTGCTGCGTAGAATACGGGCATTGGGTTTTAGGTTTGGATTGTATGGTTTGATAATCCCCCCTAGCCCCCCTTTTTCAAAGGGGGGAATTTGGTATTGGTGTTATTTAGATTGTTGCTCCTTTTCAAAGATTAGTCGGGTGTCAGAATTATTCAACAACCCCCGCTAAATTGGGCCAATCGGTATAACCTCGCTCATCACCACCGTAATAACTTTCTCTAGGTGTTTCCACCAATTCCGCTCCCACTTTTAAGCGTTCCACCAAATCAGGATTAGCCATAAACGGCCGGCCAAAACAAATCAAATCGGCTTGATTATGCTCACGTACTTCACGAGCTAATTCAGCGGTATAGCCGTTGTTAGCCATATAAGCGCCGTCAAATAAACCGCGTAATTTTTGTAAATCAACGCCTTCCGGTATCTCGCGCGACATGCCCGTTGCGCCTTCTACAAAATGCAAATAAGCCAGCTTAAATTGATTTAGTTGTGGGATTAAGTAGCTAAAAGTCGCCATCACATTGCTGTCTAATGGCGTGTTGCCAGTGTTTGGTGTAACTGGTGACAAGCGAATCCCAACTCGACTTCCATCGCCCCAAACATCTACCACGGCTTTCGTGACTTCTAAAACTAAGCGAGCGCGATTTTCGATGCTGCCGCCGTAAGCATCGCTACGGTGATTGGTCGAATCGCGGATGAATTGATCAAGCAAATAGCAATTGGCAGAGTGGATTTCGACGCCATCAAAACCCGCCTGTTTAGCGCATAAAGCCGCGTGGCGATATTGCTCAATGATGCCCGGTATTTCGCCAGTTTCTAAAGCTCTTGGGGTTGGCACTGGCAACATGCCTCGTTCGGTAAAGGTGTCGCCTTCGGGGGCAATTGCTGATGGTGCAACCGGTAATTCGCCATTGGGTTGTAAGTTGGGGTGTGAATAACGGCCAACGTGCCAAAGTTGGCAAACAATTTTGCCGCCTTTCTCATGCACAGCATCAGTGACTTGTTTCCAACCAGCGACTTGTTCGGCAGTGAAAATCCCCGGTGTGAAAGCATAGCCACGACCTTGTGGGGAAATATTGGTGGCTTCGCTGATGATTAAACCGGCGCTGGCGCGCTGGGCGTAGTATTTGGCTTGTAATGGGCCTGGAATGCCGTCGTTTTGAATTCGGCAGCGGGTTAAAGGCGCCATGACGATGCGGTTGTTAAGTTGCCAAGCGCCGATTTGAACGGGGTTAAACAGGTCGGTCATTGTGTTGTCCTTATGTGGATTGTTCCTAATGTATTGATACTACCAGAGGTGGAGAGGGCTTTTCCCGTCTGCCGCGCCAACCCCCAACAAAAGCTTCGGAGCGCAGGAAGCAAGCGGCGGTCGGGTGGGTTTTCTTTTGGTTACTTTTCTTTGCCCAAACAAAGAAAAGTAACTCGCCTGTCGGTGCGAGAACCGACATTCAAATAGCTTCGAAACGCGAATCATAAATTATTTATTAAAACTTAAATTATCATCCACCACATCAACTTTAATCACATCCCCCGCCACAAACTGCCCAGACAAAATTTGATTTGCCAGCGGATTTTCCAATTGACGCTGAATCGCTCGTTTTAATGGTCTTGCGCCGTAAACAGGATCAAATCCCGCTTCACCCAGCAAATCCAACGCTGCTTCGCTGATCTCAAAACCAAGATCGCGATCTTGTAAACGCTGGCGTAGCAAATCAATTTGGATTTTGCAGATGCTACGGATTTGGCCGTGGCCGAGTGGATGGAACACTACCGCTTCATCAATGCGGTTGATAAATTCAGGTCGGAAATGTTGGCTAACAATCTCCATCACGGCTTCTTTCATTTCCACATAGTTATCTTCGCCCGCCAATTCTTGAATCACTTGCGAGCCTAAGTTGGAAGTCATCACCACTACGGTATTTCTAAAATCGACGGTGCGGCCTTGGCCATCGGTTAAACGGCCATCATCCAAAACTTGCAATAAAATATTGAAAACATCAGTGTGGGCTTTTTCAATTTCGTCCAGCAAAATCACTGAATACGGTTTGCGACGCACAGCTTCAGTCAGATAACCACCTTCTTCGTAGCCGACATAGCCTGGAGGTGCACCGATTAAACGCGCGACCGAATGTTTCTCCATGAACTCCGACATATCGATGCGTATCATCGCTTCGTCGGTGTCGAACATGAAATTAGCTAAAGCTTTGCATAGTTCGGTTTTACCAACCCCAGTGGGGCCTAAAAACAGGAAAGAACCGTTAGGGCGATTGGGGTCGGATAAGCCAGCGCGTGAACGACGAATCGCATTGCTGACCGCTTTTAAGGCTTCGGTTTGACCAATCACGCGACTGCCTAATTCTTGCTCCATACGTAACAGCTTTTCGCGTTCGCCTTCCATCATTTTGGAAACCGGAATCCCAGTCCATTTCGACACCACTTCGGCAATTTCTTCCTCGGTGACTTTGCTACGTAATAAGGTGGTTTCTTGGGTTTCGGCTTGGCTGGCTAATTCCAGTTCTTTTTCCAAGCTAGGAATGGTGCCGTATTGCAGTTCCGACATGCGGGTGTAATCTTGGTTACGACCTGCCGCTTCCAACTCCAAACGGGCATGTTCGAGTTTTTCTTTGATGCTGGCCGCGCCTTGTAATGAGGCTTTTTCCGCTTTCCAGATTTCTTCTAAATCGGAATATTCTTTTTCCAGTTCGGCAATTTCGACTTCCAAAATGCTCAAGCGTTTTTTAGAGGCGGCATCTTTTTCATTTTTCATCGCCTCGCGCTCGATTTTTAGCTGAATCAAACGTCTATCCAATTTGTCCATCGATTCAGGTTTAGAATCCATTTCCATCCGAATCCGGCTGGCGGCTTCGTCGATTAAATCAATCGCTTTATCCGGCAATTGGCGGTCGGTAATGTAACGATGCGACAAAGTAGCCGCAGCGACGATAGCAGGGTCGGTAATATCGACGCTGTGATGGATTTCGTAGCGTTCTTTTAAGCCGCGCAAAATCGCCACGGTATCTTCAACGGTTGGTTCATCAACCAACACTTTTTGGAAGCGGCGTTCCAGCGCGGCGTCTTTTTCGATGTATTGGCGATATTCATCCAAAGTCGTTGCGCCAACGCAATGCAATTCGCCACGGGCTAGGGCGGGCTTGAGCATATTGCCAGCATCCATCGCGCCTTCGGCTTTACCCGCGCCAACCATAGTGTGTAGCTCGTCGATGAACAAAATTACTTGGCCTTCTTGTTTGGCGACATCGTTGAGCACTGCTTTTAAACGCTCTTCAAACTCGCCACGGAATTTAGCACCGGCAATTAAAGCCGCCATGTCTAAAGATAATAGCTGTTTGCCTTTAATGCCTTCCGGCACTTCGCCGTTAACGATGCGTTGCGCTAAGCCTTCGACAATCGCCGTTTTACCAACACCGGGTTCGCCGATTAATACCGGATTATTTTTGGTGCGACGTTGTAAAACTTGGATGGTGCGGCGGATTTCGTCATCGCGACCAATCACAGGATCAAGCTTGCCTTGTTCTGCGCGTTCGGTGAGATTGATGGTGTATTTTTTCAGAGCTTGGCGTTGGTCTTCGGCATTGGCATCGTTGACGTTTTGACCGCCGCGTAGTTTGTCGATGGCTTGTTCAACTTCTTTGCTATTCAGGCCGGCGTTTTTCAGCAGGCTTTGCAGCGTGCCGCGATTTTCTAACGCCGCTAGTAAAAACAACTCACTGGAGATAAAGGCATCTTGGCGTTTTTGTGCCAGTTTGTCAGTTAGGTTCAAGATACGGTTTAACTCGTTAGAAATCTGCACATCGCCGCCAGCACCAGAAACCGAGGCCAAACGGTCAATCTCGTCAAGCAAACTGTTACGCAAGCTATTGACTTGGACGCCCGCTTGCATCAACAAAGGCCGAATACTGCCGCCTTCTTGGTCCAGCAAAGCCAGCATCACATGCAACGGTTCAATGAATTGATGGTCTTTGCCTAAAGCCATGCTTTGTGCGTCGGCTAAAGCTTGTTGAAATTTGCTAGTTAATTTATCCATTCGCATCGTGCGTACCTCGTTGGAAATTTTTATAAGTTGTTGCTGATATGGGGAGAGTGTGGAACATTTCAAGCGGTGATTGTTTAGTAACGTCTGGTTTTGGTCTTATACGCAATTTGACATCTAACCAAACACGAACTAACCTCAGAGCATTACTGTTGTAACGAGAAAAACAATGACCGCTATTACCTTCGATACCTTGAAGTTTGCCAACAAACTTAAATTGGCTGGCGTACCTGATAAACAAGCCGAAGCCGAAGCGGAGGCCTTGTCTGAGGTGCTTGAAATTAATCTTAAAGAACTTGCTACCAAGCAAGACATCAGATTAGAAGTTCGTGATCTTGAACATCGCTTAGATGCTCGCTTTGAACGTATCGACGGCGAATTAAAGTTAACCCGTTGGATGTTAGGTGTGATGTTAGCTGGCGTAATGTCGCTGGTATTAAAAGCTTTCTTCTAAATGCATTGCTTGTCTGTTTAAAAAACCGCAACTTAAAGGCTGCTCTAGCCGCGATAACTATTAATCAGTACAATGAGCGCCGCTCAAATCCCTGTAATTAAGGTTTTGGGTGTTTTTAGTTTTAATTTGTAGGAGTTTTTTGAATGGCAACAGGCACTGTAAAGTGGTTTAACAACACAAAAGGGTTTGGATTTATCGAGTCTGCCGATGGTGGTGAAGATGTATTTGTACATCACTCGGTTATTTTGGGAGAAGGCTTCAAAACCTTAATGCCTGGTCAGTCAGTTCAGTTTGATGTTGAATCTGGCCCTAAAGGCTTGACTGCTACAAATGTGTCATCTAAATAAACTTTAGGCTTGTTTAGGTGAAAAAAGGCGCTTGTTTCAAGCGCCTTTTTTTATGCCTAATGTTTTGTCATTTAAGCTCGGTATAATGATTTTTACTTAGTAAACAGGAGTTTGATGATGGCACGCGATTTTTCCTCGTTAAAACAGTTGGATACACCGGTTAAGGTTTTGTTTACCGGTTATCTATCCACGGTGGCCGTCGGTTACTTAATGGCCTTAATTCAAATCTTATTTACTCACGGTATGGCCGATGGCAAATTCGGTTTATCCATCGACGATATTGTTTATAGCTACTACGGTAATCGTTCTGGTTCGGTTATTGAAACCCAGTTGAATGGTGCGATGAAAGAAAATGCTTCTGAACAAGAGCGATTTTTGATTATGCAATGGGTGCGCGATGGTGCTGATCAAGCCGATTACGCTAAATCTGGCGTGCAAGCGGTTATCGAGCAGCGTTGTGTGATGTGTCACAACAAAGAGGCTTCGATTCCGAATTTTAGTGATTTTAATGTCATCAAACAGTTAGCTGAGCAAGACCAAGGCGCAACTTTTAGTTCGTTGACCCGAGTCTCACATATTCATTTATTCGGCATCAGCTTTATTTTTATGTTCGTCGGGCTGATTTTTAGTTTTGCCGAAACCAGTACTACTAAATACAAATCGATAGCGATAGGAATGCCGTATGTGTTTTTATTATTCGATATTTTGTCTTGGTGGTTAACCAAATTACATCCGATGTTTGCGTGGTTGGTGATTTTGGCTGGCGCAGGGATGGGAGTATCGTTTTTGTTTATGTGGACGGTGTCGATTTTGGAAATGTGGGCGTTTGATAAGGTGTTCGTGAATGCCGAGGGCGAACATCATCCAAAATGGAGCGAGATTGTCGAAGGCAAGTTTAAGCAATGGGGCGGCGAAGATGCGTTTAATAAGGCATTAGCCCTTAGCAAAAGTGCCGCTGTTTATAGTTGGAACCAAGCCTTGCGATTGTTGAAAGCTTGGTATCACAAGTTGAAAGGTTAGTGCTTAGATTGAAATAGCTTAGTGACGCGTTTACCTAGCGCGACACTAGGCTGTTCTAAATAATTGAAACTAAGGAGTGACAAGCCTTGCACAATGAAAATGGTCAAGCTAATCCCGCCTAGCCAGAGTAAAAAATGATTGCTGGTGACGGTCTGTAAAGCCAGTAATAAATATGGCGTTAAGCAAATCAAAATCACCATGTGAATCAAATAAGCGCTATACGATAGCTTGCCGAGTTGACGCAAAATCGGCAGTGATAGCACTTGCTGGATTCTGATTGATCCTAATGCTGCGATTAGCATTAATCCCGCCCCGATGCCGGAACTTAACCACAACCCCGTCTCGCCCAAAAAATCATCCAGAGTTGTGCTGGTGGCATACAAGCTAAAACCGACAAGTAAAATCAATCGACGCAGGCCGACTTTAGCGGATAGCAAAACGCTGAGGTAGTTGTAGTAACGGGCAATCAGCAAGCCCAATAAAAAGTGCAATAAGAACAGCGATACATTGAGAAATATCACTGCAAATAGCGTAAAAACTATCAGCCATTCGATTCGACGAGCGGCTAAAACCAAACCCGCTGGCAGTAAAAGTGACAACACTAATTCGATAGTCAGCGTCCAAGCTTGTGGTATGACGACGATTTGATCTGGCAGTTTCAATAAAAAACTTTCTCTTAGCATATCGGTTAGCGACAACGGGTGGCCGCGCCACATCAATTCAACCCAATCCGAAGCCGGTAATTGGGTCGCCAAGGGCGGATGTTGTACGGTGATGAGGTAAAGAATCGCGCTAATCAAAAAAACCGCAAGGTATGGCAGCCAAATTCGCGCTAGTCGGGTAATGATAAAGTCGCAGAGTTTGAAATTTTGTAAATCCGGTGTTTGGCTTTCACGAAAGTATTTCAATGATAGTACCAAGCCACTTAACACAAAAAACATCGAAACCGCCGCCGAACCATTCCACCAGATATTAAACGGTGGCGAATCTAACAGCTTCATACAAACCGCACCTTGGCAGGGTAAATCGTAAGCAATAATGAAGTGCTCGATAATCACGCTCAGCGCGGCAAGGCCACGAAT
>CAIZCB010000423.1 GCA_903931355.1 uncultured Pseudomonadota bacterium | reverse complement strand
TACAAGATAAGAAGCAGAAATTTGTTGATTGGCAAAAGAATAATAGTGTTTTGGCTAAGCAAAATACCGCATCGTCGTCATTCATTGCCGAGGATGAGTTTAGAGAGTCCTTAGCAATAAGTCACAAGCGATTAGCTCGACTAAAACAGATGGCTGATTATGTCGATCAAGAGACACAGCGTCGAATCGACTCGGCTAATCAATCTGCGATTAAACTGCGTCAAGTCAATGAGAAATTTGAGCAAAGTCAAGCTTTAGACAAAGCACTAATGAGTGCTGAGCTTAAGGCTGTGATATTGAGTTATCGAAGTGCTTCAATTCGTGTTTTAGTAGTCCAAGTTGAAAGTAAACGTATTCAGCAAGAAATCCTAGAAATTAATACTCAGATTGATTTCGCTGAAAAGCAACATGCCGATTTGCAGCACCAGCAAATGACAGAACAAGACCTTCAAGTGGTGCTCAAAAAAATTCAAACCGAACAGCAACTGTTGACCAAAGAGCTTGAACAAATAGTCATCGAATTTGGTTCAGATAGAAAGTCATTAAACTTATCTCAAGGTGCTAGTAATTCTCAAAATATTGATGCATTAAAAGAAGAATTTAAAAAAACCGGAGAATTTAAAGTTCAGGTCTTGCATTGGATGTTAGAGCGGTTGCAATTCCGTCAAGTTATTTGGGAATATCGATGGTCTAATTTCAATGTCAATGACCATGAAAAAGCACGTAAAGTCTATGAACAAATTATTGATTGGCAGCAATCATTGAAAATACTTCATGAATACATGGAACAATTACGATTATTGGCGCTTGATAGTTCTGTTGCACAATCGGTAGATAGTTTATCTACCTCAGAATTACAGTCTTTTGGGCTTGAGCGAGTACAAATTATTTCACGATTATTAGTAATAATAGAGTCCAATCAGTATTTATTAGACCGTTGTAAAGAGGATTTAGATCAACGCTTTAAAGTCAAAACCCAATTGGAATATTGGCAGGAATCATTATCGGATTTTCGTGAATTGGCTAATAATATTTTGCGTTATGAGTTATTTGTTGCAGAAGATATTGTTGAGGTTGAAGGTCAGCAAATAAAGGGTAAACGCAGTATTACAGTTTCTAAAATTGTTATTGTTTTACTAATTTTAATTGTTGGTTATTGGTTAGCAGTTAAGATTGCTTTTTTAATAGAAAAAATTTTTGTTAAACATTTTGCAGCTGATCCGGGTCTGGCTAGAATTTCACGTCGTTGGTTTTTGTTTGCCGAATTAATTTTGTTAGCGAGTATCAGCATGTTTGTTGTGCATATTCCCCTGAGCGTATTTGCTTTTATGGGGGGTGCAGTAGCCATTGGTGCTGGTTTTGGGATGCAGAACTTACTGAAAAATCTGATCAGTGGCTTGATGTTACTTTTAGAGCGGCCATTTCGTCCCGGTGATTTAGTTGAGGTTGGCGGTGTTCGTGGACGTATTATCGATATAGGCGTCAGAAGTTCACAGATTCGTGATGGTAACGGTATTGAAACCTTGATTCCTAATAGTACCTTTATCGAAGAAAAAGTTACTAACTGGACTTTAAATAGTCAATTAGTACGGATTGCTGTCAAGGTTGGTGTGGTTTATGGTTCTCCTATACAAGAGGTAACAGAAATCTTGCTAAAAGCGGCAGATCGTCATGGTTTGGTTCAAGATAAACCAGCCCCTCAAGTCTTGTTAGAAGATTTTGGTAGTGATGCACTGTTGTTTGGTTTATATGTTTGGTTAGAGCTGAAACCAGGCGTTGATTGGAGCTTGGTTGCCAGTGATTTACGAATAATTATCAACAAAAAATTTATCGCTCAAGGCATTACGATTGCCAGTCCTCAGCGAGATGTTCATATAGATCTTAAACAACCATTAGCCGTGCAAGTACTCAATAATCCGTAATTCACAGCGCCAAAACTTTTCACCCTTAGCCCGAACCACTAGCACTAGTCCGCCTCTATCGGCTTTCTGGTACTCCGTGCCCGTTGCTTTTAACTTTCTAATTTCTGTATCAGTTAATGCCATTGTGCCCTCTGTTTTTCGGTCATTCTGCTAATCGACGGGGTAGGGGGCAAAATAGGGGGTAAAAACTCAAGGATTCAATGGGGCTCGGTGGGAAGCTCAGGACATAAAAAACCCCGCAAAGCCAAATGGCTTGCGGGGTTTTCGATAAGTCCAAGCCTGTGCTAGACAGGCTTAAAGCTTATAGGCTGTAGTACATATCCAATTCAACAGGATGTGTGCTCATACGTAGACGAGTAACATCTTGTTTTTTCAGTTCAATGTAACCATCGATAGCTTCGTCAGTGAAAACGCCGCCACGAGTTAAGAACTCACGATCTTTGTCCAAAGCTTCTAAAGCTTCGTCGAAAGAGAAAGCAACTTGTGGGATTGCTGCTTCTTCTTCTGGTGGCAAGTCGTACAAGTCTTTATCCATCGCTTCACCTGGGTGAATTCTGTTTTGGATACCGTCAATACCAGCCATCAACATAGCAGAGAACGCCAAGTATGGGTTTGCTGTTGAGTCAGGGAAACGTACTTCGATACGACGACCTTTTGGGTTAACAACGTAAGGAATACGGATAGAAGCTGAACGGTTACGTGCTGAGTAAGCCAACATAACGGGTGCTTCGAAACCTGGTACTAAACGTTTGTAGCTGTTTGTAGAAGCGTTGGTGATCGCGTTCAAAGCTTTAGCGTGTTTGATGATACCGCCGATGTAGTACAAAGCAGTTTCAGACAAGCCGCCGTACAAATCACCTGTGAACAGGTTTTTGCCGTCTTTAGCTAAAGATTGGTGAACGTGCATACCGCTACCGTTGTCGCCAACTAATGGTTTTGGCATGAAAGTCGCTGTTTTGCCGTATGCGTGAGCAATGTTAGCAATAACGTATTTCAAACCTAATACTTCGTCAGCTTTTTTAACCAAAGTGTTGAATCTTACGCCGATTTCGCACTGACCAGCAGTCGCAACTTCGTGGTGGTGTACTTCAACAGTTTGGCCCATTTCTTCTAATACCAAGCACATTGCTGAACGCATGTCTTGGAAAGAATCGACTGGTGGTACTGGGAAATAACCGCCTTTAACGCCTGGACGGTGACCAGTGTTACCGTTGTCGTAAGCTTTGTCTGAGTTCCAGCCAGCTTCTTCTGAGTCGATTTGGTAAGAGCAACCGCCCATTTCGGTGTTCCAGCGAACGTCATCAAAAATGAAGAATTCGTTTTCTGGACCGAATAATGCAGTGTCAGCGATACCAGTTGATTGCAAGTAAGCTTCAGCGCGTTTTGCGATAGAGCGTGGGTCACGTTCGTAACCTTGCATGTCTTTTGGTTCGATGATGTCGCAACGCAAAATCAAAGTTTTGTCGTCGAAGAATGGATCGATAACTGCTGTGCTTGGATCTGGCATCAAGATCATGTCTGATTCATTGATGTGTTTCCAGCCAGCGATAGAAGAACCATCGAACATATTACCTTCTTCAAAGGTGTCTTCATCGATAGTATGGGCTGGGAAAGTAACGTGTTGTTCTTTACCGCGAGTATCGCAAAAACGGAAATCGACAAACTTAACGTCGTTTTCCTGAATCATTTTGAGTACGTTATCTACTACTGACATCGGCCAAAATCTCCTAGAAAAATAATTATTATGGTTGTTGGTAAAACGTTGCTAACAATAGCATCAATCGCCTTAAAGAGCTATAAAAACAAAGCTTCCAGACGGTTTAAACGTGCTGGAAGCTTGTTGATATTATCTAAAAAGCAGTGAAATTTGCTATTAGAAAGTGACTACAGCATCGGCAGTGAACAAGAATTGAGTTCTGTTGTTGCCTTGGCCATCAGCATTAACACCAAATACTTTCTCGTCAGAGTAATCTAAACGCATATTAGGTCTTAAGCTTAGCCATTTTGTAGCTTTGTAATTTAAGCCAGCGGTTAAGCCGTAGTAGTTTGTGCCTGGTGTTGGGGAGTTGAAATTACCATTTGCACCATTCATCCAGCCATTACATTGACTTCCACCAGTATTATAAGCAGTCCCAGTGGCAACAGATGAGTTAAGGCCGGCAGCACAGCGACCAGCACCGTTTACACGATAGCCATTGTTGTCACGGAACCATTCGGCTCTCAAACCTGCGCTCAATTTATCAGTAGCGTCATAGATTAAATAAGAGTTAATGCCATACCACTCTGCATTTTGGCGAGCACCTTCTCCCCATCCATTATTCGCATAGAAACCGTTAGCGGTTTGTACTTTTTCAGCGAAGCCATGGTCGTGTTGGATGATGAAATGCAGTTTGTCGGTAAAGTTGTGTTTACCTACTAAACTGTAAATGCCCCAAAGACTGTTATTGTTGTCAGACTGCGGGCCTAGGGTGGTTGTTAAGTTTAACGATGTGCCAGTATCGTCACTGGTCCAAGTGCCACCGCCCAAGAATGACCAAGTGCCTAAGTTACGATCGAAGTTACCATCCCAGCCACCTGTGCTGCTACCTGTAACTGCGCCAGCCATACCACTCCAGTTGCTATTGAAAGCATAGGTACCGTAAGCACCTGTATGGGTAAATGGTTCGCCATATTGCATGGTGTAAGGTTTGCTAACAAAAAAGTTGTCAGGTGATGTAACAACTTCATAACCGAGTGGAGTGTAGAAATGACCTGCTTTAACGTCTAAACCGTTACCAATTGGTAGGTTGAACTCGGCATAAGCATTTGGTAGGGCGATACCGTAATTTTGGTCGCCACTTAGATGCAAATCCCAGTTACCTCTTGGTTGTGCATTTCCAGTGAATGGGTTATATGCGCCGTTACCATATGCTTGAGTAAAAATCGCATCAGAGCCAAACATGAAGTCAAAACGACCGCCCCAATCAAAGCTGTCACCACTAACATTAACTGCTTTTTGTAAATAGAAATTCAACTGATTTAATTGAAACTGTGAATCTCTATCTTGGAAAGTCACAGGACCATTGAAGCCGTTATGTGTTGAGTTAGCATTGACGCTAACGCTAGTTTCCAACCAACCACCAAGCTTCAAATTATTATCCTTCATGAAGCTTTTTTCGTTTGGATCAATGCCTAAAGCACCCATCAAACCAGAGGCATCCTGCCAGTTATCAGCGTTAACGCTAGTTGCGCCAAGCATTAATAAGCCTGCAGCGCAGGTGCGAGTACGCAAATTGCGTAAAGCTTTTGTATTTTTCATGATGTTGCCTCTTTTTTCAGTTATTGCTGATTTTGTATAAGCAGAAACCATGCCAACTCTTGGTTTGTTTAAAATCAACAACATAGCGTTGCTTTGTTGGTGTTTTGTCGCACCAGGCTGGCGCAATTTACGACTTGTGCACCAAGGAAAGGCATTTTTTGAGGAGATTTAAGTATTTAAG
>CAIZCB010000422.1 GCA_903931355.1 uncultured Pseudomonadota bacterium | reverse complement strand
TGAATTAAGGCGTAACGACTGCCGGCAGTGATTTCAATCTTTTGCGTGAGCAATAAATCAACCAAAGCCGGAAAATTGCTGGCAAATACAAAAGTTAAACTGGCGTAGACCAAGCAAATCAACAAATTGGTCAAAGTAATCGGCTGTAACACTTCTTTGCCATCGACTAACTGACTATGACTCCAAAGCTCGATCCGGTCGAAAATCGAAAACGCTGGCAAAATATCTTTCTAAATCATCCAACAACCGGCCAACAACACCACCGCGATCACCGTGGTCAACAAGGTATGGCTTTGCTGATTGATTTTGGAAATATCTAGCAAATTCTCATCATGGACATAAGCCCCTTCAAGCTGAGTTTGCTCGCCTTGCTTACGTTTTTGTTTGGCATTTTGTACCGCTAATTGACGCCGAGTAATCGCCAACCAACGCAAAGCTAGGGCATGAAATAAGGCGGTAATAAAAATCAGCCTTAAGGTAGTAATTAGCTTTTCTTGTAACTCCAAAGCGCTTTGATAATACCCCGCTACCGCAAAACCAATAATCACTATCGGCAACAACAAGGCAATCGCATACCAAACGTAACGCAAACGACTCACCCACCCCGTCGAATATTGGTAAAAAATCTTGCCAACCCCATCAACCGGATGGGTTAAACGATGAAAAATAAACGCCATCGCCCCCATTAAGACGATTAATGCCGTTCTACCTAAGGCATAACTGTGTTCGGAAAACAAATCACTGCCGGTCATCGCGGTGATAAAAATACACGGCACTAATAAAAATCGCGCCCATTTCAATTGGCTATAAATTAAATACGCAGTACGTGGCTGCCAGTTTAATAAGGATTCGGCCACGCCCTTGACTTTGAACAAGCGATAGAAAAACTGAATTACCACCAACGATAAGGCCGCTGCAAACAAACCATCTGCAAACGAACGACTAAAGCTATCGACATTAAAATTCAGCGCCAGCACCCCGCCAAACCATGCCATCAACAACGGCCCTGATAGTGACAAGGTAAACACATAAATTAAACCATGCAGGGTTGGGGTAATGGTGGCGTCGGTTTGATTGTTGCGATTTTCATCTAACAACTGATACAAACTTTGTTTGATTTCGCCTTGAAAACGCCAATGCATAGCGACAATTGCTAAACCCACCAACACCCAAAATGGCATGATTTTAATCCCCTGCCAAAAAGTCACTGCTACCTGTAACCAATTGCTAGGGGTGATAAACCACAACACCGATTTAAAAATATCTTTTACATAGTCTTCGTTAATCACCGGCGCACTGGGCACCCAAAGTAGACGTTGATCGAGATAAGCAGTGAATTTTTCCGAACTAGACAACATCTGCTGCAAGCTAAAATCGACATCACCCAATACCCGCGCATATTCGGTGTAAAGCGTCGATAACCGCCCAACCAACTCTTTTTGATCATTTAATAACATCCGTAATTCGGTACGAATGGTGAGTTTTTCGTTTTCCGGCATTTCTGGCGGCAATTGCTGGCTAATCATGCCAATCAAAGCTTGTCCAATATCGGACAGATTTTTACGAATTTCATCCAACTTGAACATTTCCAAGCTGGCTTGAGCAATTTCATTCTGAATGCTGTCGTTAAACTTGCTGAACTGCTTACGCTGCGGCAGATTGCGGCGCTGTTCACGCAATAAATTACCCAATGCCGGACTTAATCCAGCCAGATTAATTTTTTGTTCCGCGCTTTGATAGTCTTTTTCCAGCTGTTTATACCGCGCATCAATATCGTTTTTCTGCTGTAAATACAGCTCCATGCTTTTATTAATCTCTTGCAAGCTACGATTAAACTGCATGTTTTGCTTGGTAGCGGCTTGAATTAAGGGATGTTTGCCCTCGGCAGCTTTTTCGGCTTGTAGCAAAGCCGCTTGTTCTTT
>CAIZCB010000421.1 GCA_903931355.1 uncultured Pseudomonadota bacterium | reverse complement strand
TAATATCAATCATATTGGCTTGGAGTTGGATTATAAACATAGCGAGAAACTTTCTTTCGGCTTCAAATATATCTATTCAAAGACTATAGATGTTTACAGACAGACTATAGGAGAAGGCGGGCAAAGCTAGTGTGGTAGTGATTGATGATGTCGCTGGTGGCAAAATTGTTGCTAACATCGTTAAAGTCACCGAAGGCAGCGTAAGCGAAGCAGACAAAGCGAAATTGCCAGTGATTGAGAAAAACATGGCAACTGCATTTGGTAAAGCACAGTTTGAAGCGGTGTTAAATGCCCTACAAGCTAAAACCGATATTGCAATTCGCGAAGAAAAACAGCAATAAACCAAAATAGCGCTACAAAAAAGGGAGCCTAGGCTCCCTTTTTTATGTTTGCTTGAAATGCTTAGCTAGCTGCTAAACCAGCAATGTTGTAACCGCAATCAACATAAGTGATTTCGCCTGTCACACCAGAAGCCAAGTCAGAGCACATAAACGCCGCCACATTACCCACTTCTTCAATCGTTACATTACGTTTTAATGGCGCAGTATCAGCAGCTTTGCTCAGCATCGATTTGAAATTGTTGATACCCGATGCTGCCAGAGTTCTGATTGGACCAGCAGAAACTGCATTGACGCGAGTACCTTCTGCACCTAATGCCACAGCCATGTAACGGACATTGGCTTCCAAGCTGGCTTTAGCCACGCCCATCACGTTGTAATTTGGAATAGCGCGTTCAGCGCCCAAATAGCTTAAAGTCAACAAAGAACCATTACGTCCCGCCATCATCTTACGACCGGCTTTAGCCAAAGCGGTAAAGCTGTAAGAGCTAATATCGTGAGCGATTGAGAAATTTTCGCGGGTAGTGGCTTCAACATAATCGCCGTCTAAAGCTTCGCGCGGTGCGTAAGCAACAGAATGAACGATACAATCCAAACCATCCCAATGTTTAGCCAATTCGACAAACACGTTATCGATGTGTGCATCATTACCCACATCCAGTTCCATGGTGATATTAGAACCGCATTCAGCGGCCATTTCTTCCACACGGCTTTTCAATTTGTCATTTTGATAGCTGAACGCCAATTCAGCGCCTTGACGATGCATAGCTTGAGCAATACCCCAAGCGATAGAGCGATTGCTTGCCAAGCCGACAATCAGGACGCGTTTACCTTGCATAAAACCCATTAGATTTACCTCTTTATTAAATGGCTTGTTGTAGAATGGCGGCAAGTATCTATGACCCATCTAATGATGTCCAGCACTTTGTCAGCCTATAAAATCTCAATATTCTCAATTGCCCTGTTTGCCTTTTCGCAAACTGGATGTGATGTTTCGCAACTAAATAATCCGTATCCCAAAGCGGATGCCGAGAAGTCGGTATTGTATTCATCATTTGCTGAGCGACCTAAACACCTCGATCCTGCTGTGGCATACAGTAGTGATGAATATGGCTTTATCGGCCAGATTTACGAACCGCCTTTGCAATATCACTATCTAAAGCGACCTTATCAATTACAGCCATTAACCGCTAATGTCATGCCGGTGGTGCGATTCTTGGATCAAAAAGGTCAGCTGTTGCCGACTACGGCACCCGAATCAGCGATTGCTTACAGCGAATATGTCATCGATATAAAACCAGGCATTCGCTATCAACCGCATCCAGCCTTTACACAAAATACCCAAGGCCAGTTTGTTTACCATCAACTAAATCAAACCCAATTGGCCGAGATTAATACTCTGTCGGATTTTGCCGAGCAACAAAGCCGCGAGTTAACAGCTGACGATTATGTTTACCAAATCAAACGCCTAGCCTATCCAAAAATCCAATCGCCAATTGCCGAGTTGATGGCGGGCTATATTGATGGTTTTAGTGAATTTGCCCAAAGCTCCGCAAAACTGCCGATTACTGAATTAAAAAATCAACCTATGCGCGGGGTGGAAGCTATCAATGCCCATCAATATAAAATCCGCATCAAAGGCCAATACCCGCAATTTCAATTCTGGTTAGCAATGCCGTTTTTTGCGCCTATGCCTTGGGAAGCCGACGCCTTTTATGCTCAAACCGAACTGAAAAACAAAAACATCAGCTTGGATTGGTTCCCCGTTGGCACTGGCCCTTATTGGTTAGAAGAAAATAATCCAAATCGGCGCATGGTGTTAGCCAAAAATCCTAATTACCACGCTGATTTTTATCCGACTGATGGTGATGCCGGTGATCGCGAAAATGGCTGGTTAGCCGATGCCGGCAAGCCTTTGCCCTTGGTCGAGCGCGTGGTTTATACCTTGGAAAAAGAAACCATTCCTTACTGGGCTAAGTTTTTACAAGGTTATTACGATGCTTCAGGGATTGCCTCCGATAGTTTTGACCAAGCCGTGCAATTTTCCGGTAGCGGTGATCCGCAACTAACGCCCTTAATGCAGGAAAAACAAATTCAGCTGCAAACTTCGGTATCAGCTTCGCTGTTTTACCTAGGCTTTAATATGCTGGATAACGTGGTTGGCGGTGATTCGGAACGGGCACGAAAACTACGCCAAGCGATTTCTATCGCTGTCGATTACGAAGAATTTATCGCCATTTTTGCCAACGGTCGTGGTGTTGCCGCACAAGGCGCATTGCCGCCGGGGATTTTTGGGTATCAAGAAGGCCAAGTGGGGATCAATCCCGTGGTTTACGATTGGCAAAAAGATCAGCCGCAACGCAAAACCATAGAACAAGCCAAACAATTATTAGCCGAAGCTGGTTACAGCAACGGCATAGACCCAAAAACTGGCGAAGCTTTATTGTTGTATTTCGACACCACCGCAGTCGGCACTGATGACCGAGCCTTAATGAATTGGTATCGCAAACAGTTTGAAAAGCTAGGGATTCAATTAGTGATTCGCGGTACCGACTACAACCGCTTCCAAGAAAAAATGCGTACCGGCGCGGCGCAGTTATTTGTCTGGGGCTGGAATGCCGATTACCCCGATCCTGAAAACTTCTTTTTTCTACTCTACGGCCCTAATTCCAAAGTCAAACAAGGTGGCGAAAACGCCGGTAATTACGCTAATCCGCAATTTGATCGCTTATTTGAACAAATGCGTAATATGCCTAACGGTGCTGAACGGCAAAAAATTATCGACCAAATGCAAAACATCATTCGCCAAGATGCGCCGTGGTTATTTGGCTATTACCCAAAAGACTTTGCTTTGTTTCACAGCTGGTACCACAACTTGAAACCGGCGCGAATGATCGTTAATCGACTGAAATACAGTCGTATTGATAGCCAAGATCGAGAGCAAAAACGCCAACAATGGAATCAGGCGCAATTTTGGCCGGTGATTTTGATGAGCTTAGGGTTGGCAGGTTTAGTCTGGCCGGTGATTCGAGCTTATCGCCGTCGGCAACAGGAGACGCAAAATGATTAACTATTTGATACGCCGTTTGCTTTACGCCTTGCCGCTATTAATGGCGGTTAACGTGCTGACCTTCGTGTTGTTTTTTGTCGTCAACAGCCCTGATGACATGGCGCGAATGCAGTTAGGCCAAAAGCGGGTCACAGAACAAGCGATTGCTAACTGGAAGCATCAACACGGCTACGATTTGCCGTTGTTATTCAATAGTGATGAGCAAGGTGCTAAACAGCTCACCACCACTATTTTTTATCAAAAATCGGTTAATTTGTTTTTATTCGATTTCGGTATTTCAGACAGTGGCCGAAATATCGGTGCCGATATTCAACAGCGGATGTGGCCTAGTTTGGCCTTGGCTTTACCGTCATTAATCGTCGGTTTGTTGGTCAATATCAGTTTGGCATTATTCATGGTGTTATTCCGCAACAGCTATTTGGAGCTGGGCGGCAGCGTCTTATTAGTGATGCTGATGTCGATTTCATCCTTGTTTTACATCATCGGTGGCCAGTTTTTGATTGGTAAATTACTGAAATGGGTGCCGATTTCTGGTTATGACTCTGGTTGGTCGGCGATCAAGTTTTTGATGTTGCCGGTGATGATTAGCGTGGTGGCGGGGATTGGTTCCGGTGTGCGTTGGTATCGGAGTTTGTTTTTAGAAGAAGTCGAAAAAGACTATGTCCGCACCGCTCGTGCCAAAGGGCTTAGCGAAACCCAAGTTTTATTCAAACACGTTTTGCAAAACGCCATGATCCCGATTCTAACCGGCGTAGTGGTAGTTTTGCCGCTGCTGTTCATGGGTAGTTTGATTATGGAATCGTTTTTCAGCATCCCTGGTTTAGGTAGTTACACCATCGATGCGATTAATCGCCAAGATTTTGCCATTGTCCGTTCTATGGTGTTTTTAGGCTCGGTTTTATACATCGCTGGTTTGCTGTTAACCGATATTTCCTACACCTTAGTCGATCCGCGCGTGAGGTTAAGCTGATGTTAGTGTTATGGACGGATGCGCTGATTTATTTGCTGGTACTGGCTTCGCTGGGCTTAGTTTGGTATTTATCCCGTCAGCAAACTATGCGGCGGCCTTTGACCAAGTTGCTTAGCAGTCCGGTAGCGATGGCGACCTTAACTTTATTGCTGTGTTTTGGATTGATAGGTTTACTGGATTCCATCCATTTTAAAAATACCGAAAGCAACGGCAACGAAGCCATCAGCGTTTTAGATCGTGCTTGCGATGCCATGCGCTCACATGGTGAAAAAACCTATTCTGAACCATTTGCCGCTTATTTATACAGCAAAGAAACCATTACCCAACCTGACGGCTCGACTCGCTGGGATTATCCACGGCTAAAACATGGTGGCGCAGATTTACAAAATCCAGATACTGATTTGATGGCTGACGTGATCACCAAAGCCAGTTTGGGGGTGGTGAAAGTGGTGCTGGTATTGGGTTTGTTAATCTGGCTGCTGACTAAAGCCAATCGCCGTTTGTTATGGCAACCACCCAGCGCTAAAGCGGTTTGGTTGGTATTAAGCCTAGTAATTACGCTGACTTATAGTTTGTGGCTGTTGTCGAATGATTACCATGTTTTCGGCACCGATAAAGTCGGTGAAGACGTGTTTTATCAAGCCTTAAAAAGCATACGCACAGGCTTAGTCATTGGTTGTTTAACTACCTTGGTGATGTTGCCGTTAGCGATAGTATTCGGCATCATGGCCGGATTTTTTAAAGTCTGGATTGACGACCTAATTCAATTTATCTACACCACGCTAAATTCAATTCCCAGCGTGCTACTCATCGCCGCATCGATCTTAATGGTGCAGGTTTACATGACCAACCATGCCGAAGATTTTAATAATTTATTAGTCCGTGCCGACATGCGCTTGCTGTTTTTATGCCTGATTTTAGGCGTCACCAGTTGGACTGGTTTATGCCGAATGCTCCGCGCCGAAACCTTAAAGCTACGGGAAATGGAATATGTGCAAGCCGCGCAAGCTTTAGGCGTTAAGCCTGCAATGATTTTATACCGCCACATTCTGCCCAATGTCATGCACATTGTTTTAATTTCAGTGGTGTTAGATTTTAGTTCTTTAGTGTTGGCTGAGGCAGTGTTGTCTTATATCAACATCGGCGTTGATCCTACTACCCATAGCTGGGGCAATATGATTAATGGTGCGCGGCTGGAAATGGCAAGAGAGCCGGTGGTCTGGTGGTCATTAGCGGCTGCGTTTGTGTTTATGTTTAGCTTGGTGTTAGCGGCTAATTTGTTTGCTGATAGTGTCAGGGATGCGTTTGATCCGAGGAGAGAAGGTTTTTAATGATACATCCAAAATACCGGGCTGATGTCGATGGACTTCGAGCTGTTGCTGTTTTTTCAGTAGTTAGTTTTCATGCTTTTCCAGATAAAATGCCTAGTGGATTTATTGGTGTTGATATTTTTTTTGTTATTTCTGGTTTTTTGATTTCTTCGATTTTATTTTCAAATTTTGATCAAAATCGGTTTAGCTTAATTGAGTTCTATAGTCGTCGAATTAATCGCATTTATCCGGCATTACTGATTGTTATGTTTGGTTCCTTGATTACTGGTTGGTTTGTTCTGTATGAGAATGAATATAAACAACTTGCTAAGCATATTAGTGGCGGTGTTGGTTTTGTATCAAATATAGTACTTTGGAAGCAAAGTGGTTATTTTGATACCGCATCTGATCTAAAGCCATTGCTTCACTTGTGGAGTCTTGCGGTAGAGGAGCAGTTTTATATTTTATGGCCTTTT
>CAIZCB010000420.1 GCA_903931355.1 uncultured Pseudomonadota bacterium | reverse complement strand
CATCATCAACCACTGCCGCCAGTTTTTCAGCATACAAAGGTTCAAAATTGGCCATGAAATTACCGGCCTCAGACATATTCGCTTCGGTTTGTTTGTCGTAGCCAGGAATAATCGCGTCATCAGGGCGCTGGAATAAACGGTATTCGCAGTTGCTGACTAATTTGACGCTGTGTTGATGTTTATCGTCTGCCATCCAAGGCCGAATTTGCGCCACAGGCACCACCACCGAAGCACTGATGTCATCTTCCATTTGGATTTTTTCAGCGGCGATATAGTCTTGGCGAACTTTGAAAGTACGCCAATCACCTTGCGGATTGAAACCAACCCGTAAATAAGTCGCAACGATTTTGCGTTGTTCTAATTTCAGCTCATGCCCCGGTGCGCCATCAATCACATCCACTGATAAATGTTCGCGCCAGTTATCACCCCATTCAGGTCGATAAAAGCGTTTGATTAAGAACACCAAAGCCAAAATGCTAGGCGGAATCGATTTTAACCAAGCGTTATATTCATCGGTATGAGTTGGCGATGGTGTCAGCAATTTAATCACCGAACCTAAACTGCGCTCGGCACTTAATAATTGACGGCTTAGCGTGCGATCTTCATCGGCAATCGGCGCAGCGAAACGGTAGCTGTAATCGTAATCAAAAATTGCTTGAACTCGATCCAAATCATTTTGTAAATCATCGACATACAGCGGCGCATAAATCACCGCGTCTTCGATTGATTTAGAAATTTCCGATTTACCGCCACCCGAAACGGTGCAAGGTTTGTGGCAGAAAGTGCCTTCGGCTTTGGTGCCAATCAAACGCCAAGACGGTGCGCCGGGATGTTTGGCCATTTCCACTTTGTAACCGTTAGGCTGGACGTAGACTTTGCCCGGTTGCAAACGTAAGGATTGAGTTTTACCTTGATATTGCCAAGTGATTTGCTGGCCGTTGACCTTCATCCGCAAGTCTTGGGGCACATAGATAATCTCTGGAAAGCGTTTATCAATCCCGTAACCTTCCGGTTTGACGGTCATTAAATCGCCATAGTGAGCGACCATGTCATCAAAATCGTAGCCGGCTTCACGAGTGACACTGCCAACCCCGTATTCATCGCCATGATTGATTCGCTCAAACGCCAAAGCACCGCCAGCGTGTTCTTCTTCGGCAGAACCGAATAAATTCGCTGAATAGCTGATTTGGGTTTTGATTTCTTTTTTGCAGTAGCCGTAATAGTTATCGGCTAGCAAAGTAACAATCACGCCGCTGCTATCGCGAGCGGTTAATTTGAAAGCTTGGCCTTGGTTATACAGTTCATCAGGCTGTTTCCAGCACATACCATCATCGCGTTGACGCTGAGTGGCATCATCCCAATGCGGTAAACCGAGTTGTTTTTTGGTTAAGGTCGATAAATGCGGCGCCAAAATCACGCAACCGCTGTGCCCAGTCCAATGCTCAACGTCTAAACCCGCATCGCATTCAGGCAAAGCCGGATTGCCGCCGTTACCAAAAATACTTTCAACGAAATCCAGATTACTGACCAAATTCCCCGGCGCGAAAAAGCGAATTTCCATCGATTTTTCGGCATCAATACCGGGTACTTCTGGGCAAACAATCGGTCTTAACAACAAGGAAGCAAACATCTTTGCCGGTTGTGCTTGTTCGGCAGTGAACGGCAAAATCATCAGTTGCTCTGGTGGATTCAACGCTGCTTCCAGCATCAAAGCAAAAGTCAGTTTCGGCACTTGTTTTTTATCGCCAGGAACAGGCAAACCGCCTTCGGCAATATGAAAAGAGCCTTCGGTAGTACGACGATCACGGGCTGGGTTATGCAAAACCCCTTGTTTAACCCGATAGCTAGAAACAATATCGGAAACAAATTGATCTTTACCCATTGGCAATGACAACTCACGCGCCACGCCGTGGCGATCCAACTCGAGAGTCATCGCAGGTAAACTGGGAATACTGGCTAAATTCAAATCGGCTAAATAGCGTTCCAAGAAATCTTGTATCCTTTTATCTGCCGGATACAGCGCGGCGCCAGCCAGTTGACGACTTTTTTCGACATAGCTATTTAACAGATCCTGCGCGGTAGCCATAAAGCCTTGTGAATGCTCATCAACACAGGTCGGCTGACCACAAGAAGCTAGTTTCAGATTGATATAAAGATGTAACTGTTGTTGAAAAACTTGCGGATCTTGATGATCGTAATCAAGTCCTAAAGCCTGTTGCATATCCATAATCCTCGCCTTTTTATTATAATTATGAAGGCGAGATGATATAGCAAACCGCTGAACTTGAGAAAAAATCCGTTTTTCCGTAAAAATAAAAAATCGCCAATAATCAATAAGCTAAAAAAATATCGCTACTTAATTCATTTACATTCGGGAAGAATTTAAAAAAGCGGCTTTTTTGCTGTTGTAAAATCTGGTTAAATAGACACATCAATTAGTTACGTTAACTTTCTGTAGTAAAACAACAACATTACTATCGTGCAAAAAACCACAACTGCTGCCTTATTAACACTACTTTTTTCATTAACGAGTCAAGCTGTACACGCTCGTTATGCCGCTATCGTTATTGATGCCGACAGCGGCAATGTGGTACATGAAACCGAAGCCGCGCAACGCTGGTATCCAGCTTCGTTAACCAAAGTCATGACTCTGTACATGACTTTCAAAGCGATAGAATCTGGCCGATTACATTTACATGACACGTTGGTCGCTTCCAAACATGCCGCTATGCAACCTAACTCACGTTTAGGATTGCGTAAAGGTCAACAAATCAGTGTAGAAAACGCGATTTTAGCGGTAGCGACCCGTTCAGCTAATGATGCTGCAGTCACTCTCGCCGAACACTTGGGCGGTAGCGAATCACACTTTGCTCACCTAATGACTGAACAAGCCCATCATTTAGGTATGTCTAGCACCTCTTTCGTCAATGCCAGCGGTTTACCGGATGAAAGCCAAATTAGTAGCGCGCGTGACTTAGCGATATTGTCATCAGCGGTGATACACCACTTTCCTGACTACTATCACTATTTTTCAACCACCGAATTTCACTATAAAGGCCAAGTCCTGCCCAATACTAATCGCATTTTGCGAAGCTATCCTGATGCTGATGGTTTTAAAACCGGCTTCACCTGCGGCTCAGGCTATAACCTAATCGCCTCAGCAAAACGCAACGGTCATCGATTGATTGGGGTGTTATTGGGCGCTCACAGTAGTAACGAACGCTTTGAACAAATGGGTAACTTGCTTGATATTGGCTTTGAGAAAAAAGCCGCTGGGGTTGAAGGGACACATGTTTCACAACTGCGTGACAATGATTTTGCCCCCCCACCATTTCAATTGGCATCGAATCGCTGTGCGGGTAGCGCGGTGCAAATGGGTGCTGACTCAGGCGCTTCAGACCGCGAACCAATACAACTAAAACCTAAAGAACGCCACGGCCGTGTCTCCGAACCAGACAATCAACAGCAGGATAATTGGTCAATTACATTTGGCGCAGAAAGCCAAAAACCACAAGCCGATAAACATTTGGCTCATGCCAGACACGATTTAGGCGCACTAGGCAATAAAGGCCAAGTCGAAGTTGTGAAGCGTAAAAACAAAGGCAAATCAGCTTGGAAAGTGGTTTGGAGAGGTTTAGATGCGAATGATGCGACTAACTTCTGTAAGCATTTACAAGCCAGCATCCATGATTGCACAGTGTTAGCGCCTAAAGCTCGCCCAGTCGCATCAAGAACTCAAAGCAAATCAGTTAAGCAAGTCAGTCACAAAAAAGTGGTTAAGCATAAAAAGTCTGATCGCCATCAATAATGCGGCGGGCGTTCGTCAACGCCGGTCGATTGACCTGGATCGTAAGCTAGGCTTTTAATTTTGTCGTGTAGCAATTTGCAGGTTTCTTCTAATTTGCCGATTTGTTTTTGCTGCTCGGCAACCACTTGATTTAAAGCCTGTATCAAATCTTCTTGATAGGCTTGCTTGATTTCTAATTCGATAATTCGATCTTCACTCATGTTATTAATGCTGTGCAGGTAATGAAATTAGCGACATTCTAAAGGAAAAGCCGCTGAGGTTTTTCCTCAACTCGGCTATCATAGCCAAAAGCCTTATTTATTAGCCCTTAGCGCATTTGCCAAAGAGTATTTTTTATGAAAATGACCCCTCAGCAATTTTTGGATTGGGAATCCAAACGCATTACTTTACTTGCCATGTCTGGCGCGGGAAAAACCCGACTCTCTAAAAAACTCCCCAAAACCAATTGGTTTCATTATTCCGGCGATTACCGAATTGGCACCAAATACTTGGAAGAGCCGATTCTCGACAACATCAAACAACAAGCCATGGGTGTGCCATTTTTGCGCGACCTACTTCAGTCGGATTCGATCTATATTTGCAGCAATGTCACGGTTGATAACCTATCGCCAGTTTCGAGTTTTTTAGGCAAACTCGGCAATCCTGCTTTGGGTGGATTATCGTTAGCCGAATTCAAACGTCGCCAAGCCTTACATCATCAAGCCGAAATCGCGGCGATGAATGATGTACCTGACTTCATTCGAAAAGCGGAATCTATCTATGGCTACCAACATTTTATTAACGATGCTGGCGGTAGCGTTTGTGAATTGGATAATCGCGAAGTTTTAGAAACATTGGCAGAAAACACCCTGATTGTTTACATCAAAATCCCCGCTTCACGCCAACAAGTGTTGATTGATCGCGCTAAAAAATCACCGAAACCGCTCTACTACCGCCCTGAGTTTATTGATGAAAAACTCGCGGAATATATGGGACAACATGGCTATACCAGCACCGACCAAATTCCACCGGATGATTTTGTCAGCTGGGTATTTCCAGATTTATTTCATTCACGGATACCGCGTTACGAAGCAATAGCCGATCAATATGGCTACACCCTGAATAGCGAAGATGTGATGAAAATCGAAAACGAAAACGATTTCATCCAGTTGATTGCTAATGCTATTGCACAACAAAATTGAGTGAGTTATCAGAATGCCCTTAGTTGCTCATACTGATTTACCGACTTTTCGCCGGTTACAGGAAGAAGGTGAAGAAATTCTCACCGCTGATCGAGCCAGCCATCAGTCGATTCGCGAATTACACATTGGCTTGCTCAACATCATGCCCGATGCGGCTTTGGAAGCCACCGAAAGGCAGTTTTTCCGTTTAGTCGGTGCCTGTAATCAAATCGCCCAATTTCATGTTCATCCTTTCACTATCGAAGGTTTGGAACGTGGGCCAGATGCGCAGGCACATATTGATAAATATTACGAATCGTTTGAACAGATCAAACACGATGGTTTGGATGCCTTAATTATCAGCGGCGCTAATGTCACTCATGCCCATTTACAAGATGAAGCGTTTTGGCAGCCGTTGACCGAAGTATTTG
>CAIZCB010000419.1 GCA_903931355.1 uncultured Pseudomonadota bacterium | reverse complement strand
GTCAAAAGCATGTTTGCCTGTTAAAGATTGACTACCACTTGGGATTATTTGGTCTTTATTACTGATAGAAGTGTAATCATACCGACCTGATGCGGTGATATGTAGATCTTTGGTTAAACTCAACGTATCTTGTGTAAAAAAGCTCCACGTAATTGTGTCACCACCAAGAGAGACCCTATTGTCAACCGGAGTAACGCCATCATCCAGTACCCCACCAGTTAAACCATCAGCATAGTTAGGGATACCAGCAACACCACGATCAGCAGTTAAATAACCAAATTGGGTTGACTGATTAAAGCCCATGACACTTTGATCATAAGCACCACCAAACAATAACTGATTATCTTTGCCGAAAATTTTATCGGAAATAATCGCTTGCCCAGAAGTTCCCCAGTTTTGCTGCTGTGTTGTAGATCGATTTATTAACCCATTACATTTTTCAGCAAGCTCTCCAAGGTTACCAGGCGTTCCAGCTTCAGCTAAGCACCGGCTGGTAGAAGTAGGTATTCTATCTCTGCGACCACTGTAATACTCTATCGCATCTTCATTAATATCACCGTTATAGGTACCAGTTTTAATATTACGATAGTAGTTATTACCGGTCAGCTGAATTTTGCTATTCAACTGATACTTACCTTCCAAATTGATAAATAATGAACGGTTTTCAGTAATATCAGGCTTAGTATAAACACTGGTGTAATCTTGGTTTAACAATCTAAAATCTTGTAAACCATTGCCGTTCATACCATTATCATTAAAAGCAGTAGTTAGTTTAAGTTCGCTACGCTCACCTTCCCAGCCCGCTTTACCAAAAATTTGACGAACATTCGAAGGAGAAGACTCGCGCCAACCATGATCTTGATAGTAATTGCCTGTCAAAAACCAATTTAAACCAGTTTTTTTATCAGAACCACCATGTTCAAACTCATACGCGTTGCGGCCATAAGAACCACCTAAGCCTTGAATAGAAGTACCTGGATTGCTTTTACCATCTTTAGTTTCCATCGATAAAGCCCCACCTAGGGTATTACGCCCAAACAGTGGATTGGAACCTGGCATCATCGCCATTGATTTAATCGCTGATTTAGGAATTAAATCCCAACTCACTACATCACCAAACGGCTGATTCAAGCGCACACCGTCCATGTAAACCGAAAGTCCTTGAGGAGTTCCTAATAAAGGTGACGCAGTAAATCCTCGATAGTTAACATCGGGCTGAAAACCATTTCCCTGAGTATCATTTATATAAACACTACCCAAAGAGCGATTCATATAATCGGTTAAATTGACCGCATTGGTTTTAGCAATATCCTTGTCAGTAGCGGTTTGCACCGGCGCGGGAATTTTGTCTTTGGTTTGATTCAAGCCGTCCAACGGCGAAATTTCAACCACTTCTACTTCAGTCAATTCATTAGCGAGTTGATTATTTTTGTCAGCATCCTTGACTGTTTCTGCCGCCCAAGTTGGGCCAATGGCCAGCGCCAAAGCCAGCGCTGAGAGTGATGTTTGCTTTGTTGCTTTCATAAATGCGCGTTTGCGTCCTAATGATAGTTTTAACCGTCGGCCATTGTAATGACCTAGGAATCAACTACCTATAGGAAGAATTCCTCTTTTACAGAAAAATCAGACTTCGCGAGGGCGGCGGCGATTGGATTTAACGCGCTTTAAGGCAAGCTTTCTATCAGCAACCGTTGCTTCAGAAAGTAATTGGAAAATGTCGGCTGGCATACCGTCGGGTAGTTCAACCAAAGTGTAGTTATGACGAATATCGATGCGGCCAATGCGTTTTTTATCAACACCGGATTCTTCGATTAATACCGCTTGGATTTGTTCTTTGCAGACATTGTGCTGGCTACCGACATCCAGACGATAGCGAACTGAGCGGAAAGTGGTACGACTGCGTAGATTATTGGTATTAACCGTTTGAGCGGAATTATTAAGCGTATCGCCGTCAGGTTTATAGACAAATAATAATGCCGCCGCAAAATCTAAAACACTAAAGCCTAATTGTGCTGACAAAACTTTAATCAATGCCCGCTGCTCATTAAGCGGCTGCTGATTAATAATTTGCTGTAAATGTTCAGCTAACTCGGCATCGTCGATACCCAGTTCATAGCCATCCTTAGTTTGCATTTATAGTCTTTCCGCCTCAATTTCAACGAAAGCTTCATCACGCAAACGTCTTAGCCATAACTCAGTTTCTTCTTCGATTTTGCGTTTACGCAATTCATCACGAATTTTATCTTTCTTAA
Organism: uncultured Pseudomonadota bacterium; assembly: GCA_903931355.1. Classification (GTDB taxonomy): domain Bacteria; phylum Pseudomonadota; class Gammaproteobacteria; order Methylococcales; family Methylomonadaceae; genus Methylomonas. The sequence goes on along the minus strand of CAIZCB010000419.1, from coordinate 886 downwards.
ACTGATCGCTATTGTCTTGATTTTCTCTGCCCAGCACCTGAATCAAATGCCAACCAAATTGGGTTTGTACTGGTTGGCTGACTTGATTAATCTCGAGTTTATTCATGGCTTCTTCAAATGGTGGCACTAAAGCACCTGGCGTCACCCAATCCAAAGAACCGCCATTAATCGCTGAACCTTTATCATCGGAATGGGCTCTTGATAAAGCCGCAAAATCATCACCATCGATGATCCGTTCTCGCAAGGCTAACAAGCGTTTTCTCGCTTCGGTATCGTCAACTAGCTCATTAGTTTTAACCAAAATATGTCTAACTTTGGTTTTGGTAATGATGTGTTGGCCACTGCCTTCAACACCCAAAACTTTAATAATATGAAAACCGCTTGGACTACGAATTGGGTCTGATACATCGCCGTTATTCATCGCAGCGACAACATCGGTAAATAAGGTTGGGATTTGGCCCATCGAACGCCAACCCAAATCGCCGCCTTTTAAAGCGTTGTCATCGTTAGAAACGCTCATCGCCATTTGTTTAAAGTCTTTGCCGCCACGCAAATCGGCAACCACTTGTTCAGCTTTTTGGCTGGCTTTTTGGATAGCCGTTGACGATGCAGATTGAGAAACCGCAATCAAAATATGGCCCAAATGGTATTGCGAGTTAAGCGAAGCGATTTTGCCTTGAGTTTCCATAAAATGGTTAACTTCGGCATCGGTCACTTTGATACGCGAACCAATTTCTCTACCGCGCAATTGATTAGTGATAATTTCGTTACGCAAATTATCTTCAAAGCTTTTGTAGCTCATCCCCTGTCTTTCAATTTCATTGCGAAAGGCGTCAACCGATAAGCCATTTCTTGAAGCAATCTCATTAACCGAGTTTTGTAGCAT
>CAIZCB010000418.1 GCA_903931355.1 uncultured Pseudomonadota bacterium | reverse complement strand
GCTGTTATTACTGTCCGCTTTTACCTCGCTTGTCTTTGCTGATGCACCTAATCCGCAAAGACAAGCCGAGCTGGCGAATATGCTTAAACACGACTGTGGCTCTTGCCACGGTCTACCGTTAAAAGGCGGGCTTGGGCCATCGTTAATGCCTGAGGCGATTGCCGATAAAAACGACGCCTTATTGTTTGATGCGATACAAAACGGTCGCGCTGGCACCGCAATGCCACCGTGGAAACCGTTTCTAACTGCTGATGAAACTCACTGGCTGATTCAACGCCTACGTCAACCTTAATCCCGTTCTCGCCATGAAAACTGCTTCCTCTTGTGCCTTGATGTTGGCGCTAAGCCTGTTAACTGCCTTCAATAGCAACGCCGAACCGCGCGGCAGTGGTGATTTAGGTTTGGTGATTGAACGAGAGCAGGGCAGTGTGTTGTTGGTGAATACCACCACCGCTACCACTTTAAGCCGGATTAGCCAACTCGGTGATTTATCCCATGCTTCAGTGGTTTTCTCGCGCGATCAACGCTTTGCTTATGTGTTTGGTCGTGATGGCGGTTTAAGCAAAATCGATTTATTACAAGATAAACTGGAAAAACGCATCGTCCAATCTGGCAACAGCATTGGCGGCGCGATTTCTCAAGATGGCAAAGTGATTGCGGTTTCAAATTACACCCCGGGCGGGGTCAAATTATTCTCTGCCGATAGTTTAGAGCTATTGGCGGAAATTCCGGCTGTTTATGGCGATGACAATAAACTCTCGAAAGTGGTGGGTTTAGTCGATGCTCCAGGTCAAAAATTCGTTTGTAGCCTGTTTGAAGGCAATCAAATCTGGTTGATCGATGCTAAAAATCCTCGTCAACCTAAAGTACAAAAATTCAACGATATTGGTAAACAACCTTACGATGCCTTATTAACCCCAGACGGTCATTTCTATGCCGCTGGATTGTTTGGCGAAAAAGGCTTGGCTTTGTTGGATTTATGGCAACCGGAACAAGGTGTTGAGCATATTTTGGCCGACTACGGCAAAGATGATGAACAAACCCCAGTTTACAAAATGCCGCATTTGGAAGGCTGGACGGTCGCCGGTGATTTATTGTTCGTGCCAGCGGTAGGTCAACATGAAGTATTGGTAATTGATAAACGCGATTGGCAATTAGTGAAACGCATCCCTGTTGCTGGTCAGCCGGTATTTGTGATGTCGCGCCCTGATGCCCGTCAGGTTTGGGTTAATTTTGCCTTTCCTGATAATCAATTACTGCAAGTGATTGACGTCAAAGATTTTTCGGTGCTTAAAACCCTGCAACCTGGCAAAGCCGTGTTGCACATGGAATTTACCCCGCGCGGCGAAGCGGTTTGGGTTGCGGTGCGTGATGAAGATAAAGTGGTGGTTTACGACACCGAAGATTTCAAACAAACCGCGCAATTACCGGCACAAAAACCTAGCGGGATTTTCTTTAGCAACCGCGCCAATCAACTGGGGTTGTGATCAATGCTATCGCCGTTACACAAGCAATTGCTGAATAACTATCAGCAAGATTTCCCGTTAACGGCAACGCCTTATCTAACCATTGCCGAGCAATTAGGCGTCAGCGAAGCCGAAGTGTTATCGGCGTTTCAAAATCTGTCACAGCAAAACTACATTAGCCGCATCGGGCCTGTGATTGCGCCTAACTCCATTGGTGCCAGCGCATTGGTGGCAATGGCGATTCCCGAAGCCGATTTACAGCGAGTCGCCGATTTAATCAGCGCCTATCCCAACGTCAACCATAACTACGAACGCGAAAACCGCTTTAATCTGTGGTTCGTATTAATGGCCGATGATGCCGCGCAATTAGAAACATTAATTAGCGAGATTGAACAGCAAACTGGCTATTCAGCGATGTTGTTACCGATGCTGGCTGACTATTACATCAATCTGGGATTCGAGCTGAACCTCAATGATTGATGATTTAGATTACCAATTACTGGCCGCCGTCCAGCAAGGCTTGCCCATCGTGGCTCGGCCTTATTTAAAGATTGCCGAGCAATTGGGATTGGATGAACAACAAGTCATTGAACGGCTGGCTCGGTTAAAAAAACTAGCCTTAATTAAACGCTGGGGCGTGGTGGTAAAACACCGCCAACTCGGTTATCGCGCCAATGCCATGATCGTGATTAAGGTGCCAATGTCGCTGATTGACAGCATAGCCGCCAAAATCTGCCAACACAGTTTCGTTAATCTTTGTTATCAACGTCCGCAACAAGGCGAGCGCTGGCCTTACAACCTGTATTGCATGATCCACGGCAAAGACCGCGACACCGTGTTACAGCAATGGAACCAGTTGCAACAAGCCTGTGAGTTAAGCCAATATCGCAGTGAAATCCTGTTTAGTCGCCGCTGTTTCAAACAACGTGGCGCGATTTATCACCCCAAACCTTAGTCCTATGGATCAGCTCGATAAACGCATCATTAACTATTTACAACAAGGCTTTCCGATCTGCGCCTCGCCTTATCGACAGATCGCTGAAACTTTAGGCATAGGGGAAGCTGAGTTATTAACGCGGCTAGAAACATTATTAGCCGATGGCATATTAAGCCGTTTTGGGCCGTTATTTCATGCCGAACAAATGGGCGGCGCGTTAACGCTGGCGGCAATCAAAGTGCCTGAGCAACGCTTTGAGGAAGTCACGGAAATCGTCAACGCTTTCCCCGAAGTCGCCCACAACTACGCTCGTAACCATGCTTTAAATATGTGGTTTGTACTCGCCACCGAACACCGGGAACAAGTCGCCAGTGTGATTGCCGACATCGAACAACAAACCGGTTTAAGCGTCTACAACATGCCAAAAATCAGCGAATACTACGTCGGCTTACAGCTAGAGGCTTAATCATGGACGCCATCGACAGACAAATTATCCAAGCCACCCAAGCCGGTTTGCCGCTGGTTGCCGAGCCCTATCAAGCGGTGGCAGAACAATTAGGCATTAGCACCGAGCAAGTCATGCAACGAATGATCGCCATGCAAAACAGCGGCGTGATTCGTCGGATTGGCGCGGTGCCCAATCATTACAAAATCGGCTACCGCTACAACGGCATGACGGTGTGGGATGTCGATGATGCTTTGATTGATGAACTGGGCGCACAAGTCGCTGCCTTGCCGTTTGTCAGCCATTGCTATCATCGACCACGGCATTTACCGGATTGGCGTTACAACTTATTTGCGATGGTACACGGCAAAAGCGAAGACGCCGCTGAACAACAAGTGGCGATAATTGCCGAATTATTGGGCGCTCATGCTCGTGATCATCAAGTCTTATACAGCAGCAAAATTCTCAAAAAAACTGGATTAAGGATAGCGGGATAATGTTTCGATTAAGCCAATACATGCGTGAATTAGTTCATCCCACGCCATTAACCGCGCCGCGCAAACCGTCAGGGCCGGTGGTGATTTGGAACTTAATCCGTCGCTGTAATTTAACCTGCAAACATTGCTACACCACCTCGGCAGACATCCATTTCCCCGGCGAATTAAGCACCAGCGAAATTTACCAAGTCATGGACGACTTAAAAGCCTTTAAAGTCCCGGTGTTGATTTTGTCTGGCGGCGAACCTTTACTACATCCCGATATTTTCGCTATCTCACAACGCGCCAAAGACATGGGATTTTATGTTGCCTTATCCAGCAACGGCACTTTAATTACGCCGGACAACATCGAGCAAATCGCCGCGATTAATTACCAATACATCGGCGTTAGTCTGGATGGAATGCGCGATGCTCACGACAAATTTCGCCAAAAAATTGGCTCGTTTGATGCCTCATTAGCCGGGATTCGCTTATGTCGCCAACACGGAATTAAAGCCGGAATACGCTTCACCTTAACCCAAGACAACGCCAGCGATTTTCCCGCCATGCTGCAATTGATGGACGATGAAGACATCGATAAATTCTATCTCTCGCACCTCAACTACGGCGGCCGTGGTAACAAAAACCGCAAAGACGATGCCGAGTTTTTATTAACCCGCCGAGTAATGGATGCTTTGTTTGAAAAAGCCTTGGCGTGGGAACAGCAAGGATTACACCGCGAAGTAGTGACCGGCAATAACGACGCCGACGCCGTGTATTTTCTACACTGGGTCAAACGCCATTTCCCTGAACGCGCCGAGCATATCCAAGCCAAATTAGAGCAGTGGGGCGGCAACGCCTCTGGCGTCAACGTCGCCAATATCGACAACCTCGGCAACGTCCACCCCGATACCTTTTGGTGGCATTACAACCTTGGCAACGTCAAACAAAGAGCGTTTTCGGAAATTTGGCAAGATGTTTCCGACCCATTAATGGCCGGATTAAAAGCCTCGCCCAGACCGTTAAAAGGCCGCTGTGCCAGCTGTGATTATCAAGCGATTTGTAACGGCAACACCCGAACTAGGGCGCAGCAAATGACAGGGGATTTTTGGGCGGAGGATCCAGGCTGTTATTTGGAGGATGAGGAGATTAATCCAGTCGTGTTAAATGTACCTCTAATTTAATTCACCACCACACCATCCAATTTCGGCCAAGCGGTCAAAACCGCTTTAACTAAAGTCGCCAAAGGAATCGCGAAAAACACTCCCCAAAACCCCCAAACACCCCCAAAGAATAAAATGGCGACGATAATCGCTATCGGGTGCAAATTAACTGCTTCGGAGAATAATAAAGGAACCAACATAACCCCATCAATGGCTTGGATTAATGAATAAGCAATAATTACATACATAAATTCATCCCCCTGACTACCACCCCATTGTACATAAGCGACGCCGAGAACAGGGAAGGTAACTAAAGTCGCTCCAACGTAAGGAATCATTACCGACAATCCCATTAATACCGCTAATAACATGGCGTAATTCAAATCAAGTAATGAAAAAGTTAAGTAACTGGCTGCCCATAAAATAAATACTTCTAAAAATTTACCTCGAATATAGTTAGCGATTTGAGCATCGACTTCTTGCCAGACGCTTAAAATTAAATTACGGTCAGTTGGTAAGAATTGCTCGAACCAATTTAGCAGAGTGCTTTTATCTTTTAAGAAAAAGAACACCATCATCGGCACTAAGAATAAGTAAATAATCGCGGCAACTAAGCCAGCAAATGATTTTGCTGATCCAGAAATAATATTTTGTCCGTAGCGGATTAAATCTTGTTGTATTGAGAACAAAATCTCTTTAATTTGAATATCGCTAATTAATTCTGGGTGTTTTTCTGGCAGACGCATGATTTCGATTTGAGCGCTGGCAACGATTTCGGGAATTCTTTGCACCAGCTGGACAGTTTGTTCAGAAACCATTGGTAATAATACAAACAATACAAAGCCTAACGCTGCTAGAAAACCTGAAAACACCAGATAAACCCCTACCAATCTCGGAATGTTTCGATTTTCTGTTCGAGTAACTAAACCTTCTAATAAATAGGCTAACACCACAGAGGCAAATACCGGCATTAATAATCCGGCTAAGCTATAAATTAAAAATGAGCCAACCAATAAAATAATTGCTAATGCCACTACTTGTGAATTAGGCAAGAATCGCTGAAAAAAATCACGAACAAAAGCAAGGTTAGAAAAGTCTGTTTTTTTCATGGTTAAATTAGTTACAGAAAAGTAAATGGGTAACGCCGTCAAGTTAGCTGCCCTTAGCGAGATGGGCAGTACGCTGTCACAATACAGCTAACAATGTAACTTAGTGGGTTTGAATATTGCAAAAAACATTTTTTAGTTACTGTTGAGCAAGCCTAGTGCTTGTTGGATTTTTTCAATGGTTTGTTGGGCGAATTGGTCATCATAAGGGCAGGGTGGTAGTTTCCCCCAAATCGGTGCTGGCCAAGCTTTATCGGTTTGATAGCGTGCAATGTGATGGATGTGTAATTGCGGTACTAAGTTGCCAATCGCAGCGATATTGAGTTTGTCGGGTTGATAGAGGTTTTGCAGGATTTCGGCGATTAAACAGGATTCGTCTAATAGCGTTTGTCGGTCAACGGCGTTTAATTGATAAATTTCACGGGCTTCACGGCGAGGCACCAAGATTAACCAAGGATATTGGCTATCGTTCATCATCAATAATTCAGAAAGGCCAAGTGAGCCGATTTTGAAACAATCTTGGGCGAGGCGAGGGTGGAGTTGGAAAGTCATAAATGTTTAGGTAGGGTTTGTAAGTAGTTCAACAAGGTTTGCAAGGCAGTTTTCACCACTTTGTCCTGCATTTGTTGACGGTTTAAATTTTTGCCATCAATGGTTTGCTTAGCAACTTCGCTTTGATTATGCCATAACGCAATATAAGCAATTGGCTCAGCAATCTGCTGTTCGGTGTTGGGTTCGGCATAACCAGTGGTGCCGATGCCGATATTAACCTGAAATTTCTCACAGATGCCTTTAGCCAATTCGCTGGCGACTTGGGCTGATACGCTATTCACTGAGGCGGCATGTTGTGGATCGATATTCAGTAAGCGGCTTTTTTGTTGCAAGCTATAAACCGTCATCCCGCCTTCAAAAAACGCCGAGGCACCACTGATCGAACCAAAAGCCGCTTGTAAATTGCCGCAGGTAATACTTTCAGCCACAGCGATTTTTAGGCCTTTTTCGACTAATTGCGCTTTTAAATCGGCAAGCAATGTTTGGGTGTCGGATGTCATAAGGGTTGAGTCATCAAGTGAAATAGTGATAATAGGCCGCCCCAGCCAACAATAACAACAATAGGTGATACGGTGTCTGCAACAAGCGTTAGTTTTCCTGAACAGGATAAGCCGAAATTAGCGGTATCTTTTGGTTTTTTATTAAGCCTGTATGCCATCGTGCCGCTGTGTTTGGCGCTGCAATTAATCGATCAATTTGGTTTCGATTTTGCTTTGCGTGATAACTTGCCGAACAGCCCTGGGCATTTTTTGTTGTTTCAATTGCTATTTGGTACGCCACATATTATCGCCAGTAGCTTGTTATTGGTCAGCCACCGCGAATATCTCAATACCTTTAAATTCAAACTGATCGCGATGACGGTGTTTATTGCACTGTTTTTTGGCGTTGGCAGCTTGTTTATTCCCTATAAAGTTTTGTACATCATCACCGCCTGCTGGACGGTTTATCACGTTTTAAAACAACAACATGGCGTTGCCAAAGCAGTTTGCAAGTTACCGAAAACAGCGTTTAATTTTCAAGTAGCTTTAAGCGTTTTGGCGGGAATTTTTATTTATATCGGCATTTTCTTAAACAATAGTTTGGAAGATGTTCAAGCGGAAATGGTGTTGAATTTAGCCAGCGGTTTTACGCTGTTATTGTTAATCAGTACGCTGTTTTGCCAGCGTTATGTCGATAATGCACGGGGAATGCAGTTTTTATGGGCCAATACATTGTTGGTGATTGTTAGCTGGTATTTGTATCGTGAGCAGTATTATTTCTTGGCGATTTTGATGCCACGTTTGGTGCATGACATCACCGCGTATAGTTTTTACGTTAGTCATGATTACAATCGTCACGGCGGTAATAGTGATCACCGTTTATATCGATTGGCAAAAGCTTGTCATGTGCCTGTGGTGTTGGTTTTGCCGTTATTGTCGGTGCTGTTAACTTTTCTGTTACAGGCTTATGGCAATGATTTGATCAATTGGCTGATGTTAACTTTGTTTAATCGTGAAGTTTACAAAGCGATTACGCTGGGGTTTTTTGGCTATCTGGCGCTGATGCATTATTACAGCGAAGCGTTTGTTTGGTCGGCGGGTTCGCCATTAAGACGTTACATTAGCTTTAAACGCTAAACCAATCCTACAGGTGATTGGTCTGCATAATCAGCTTATGGCTTAATTTAACATAATATTGATTATGCGAAGTTATGGATGCTTATTGAAAACACCTGTAAACTTACATCTACGACTATTTTCTAATAAGCGATATGCGATTAATTAACTTTAAAATTTTAGCTTTAACCTTTTTTATTTTACTAACCGGTTGCTCAAGTATTGGCAAAGGTATTGCTGAAGCCGTGTTAGAAAAACAAGATCAGGACGATAATCGAGTTTGTGAAATTTGGGGCGAAAAATTTACCGGCCTCAAGCCACAGCTTGAACACACTGACCGCAAAATGAAATTAATGATGGTGCATGGTGTTGGTCATCATCTGCCAGGCTATTCAACCCAGTTCTTGGAAAAACTCACTAAAGAACTCGATTTGAATGTCACAACTAAAAGTCATAAAAATATCTCGTTGACCGATCCTAAAGACACATCGAAGCATCTCGGCAATCTTAGAATCAGCCGGTATCTAAACAAAACCAATCAACAAGAATTACTGTTTTACGAATTAACTTGGTCGGAAATTACCGACAAAGATAAAGAATTTTTAGCTTATGATAATTCGGGCGATCAATCGTTTAGACGCGCGGAAGTGAATGATTTACTTAAGAAATTCTCTAACGATACCAGCCCAGATCCGATTATTTATCTAGGCGAAAAACGCGAAGATATTTTGGTGTCTTTTGCCCAGTCGTTTTGCTGGATGATTAGTGGCGGCTGGGATAATCTCCCTGATGAAGCCCATCAAGTATGTTCATC